>JANOTU010000225.1:0-8511 GCA_031416515.1 Hyphomicrobiales bacterium | reverse complement strand
GGCGGAGATGGTGATCGAGAAGGCCAAGCGCCTGGTTGAACATGGCCGGGATGTGGTGATTCTTCTCGACTCGATTACCAGGCTGGGGCGCGCTTACAACACCGTGGTGCCATCTTCCGGCAAGGTGCTGACGGGTGGTGTGGATGCCAACGCCTTGCAACGCCCGAAGCGCTTTTTTGGCGCGGCCCGCAACATTGAAGAAGGCGGATCGCTGACCATTATCGCGACGGCGCTGATCGATACCGGCAGCCGCATGGATGAGGTGATCTTTGAGGAATTCAAGGGAACCGGCAACTCGGAAATCATTCTCGATCGGAAAGTGGCCGACAAGCGGGTCTACCCGGCCATTGATATCCTGCGCTCCGGCACACGCAAGGAAGAGCTGATTGTGAAAGCCGATGTGCTGAAGAAGACCTATGTTCTCCGCCGTATTCTCAATCCGATGGGCACAGTCGACGCGGTTGAATTCCTGCTCGATAAATTGCGCCAGACCAAGACCAATGGTGATTTCTTCGATTCAATGAACGCCTGACAGGAGGCCGAGCAGCGCCAGGCTTTGGTGAAGCTCTGTCAGCGTTCGCGCTGGCGCGGAACAGGTCTGGCCTTTGCAGATGAAGAGCGCTGGTCGCTGGTCAGAAATGAATTTGGAACTCGCGGGGTGCCCGTCGCTGAGCTGGTGGCTCGATGTGATCCGGTGGAGTATGACATCAAGCCCGGTATTGCGAATGGTTTCGACGATGAGTTCAGAGTCGATATGATGGGTGGCAACGATTTGTATCGGTTCGATACCATTCTGAGCATGCTTGAAATAGCTCGGCACAGCAAAGGGGTTTCGCAGAGCATCGGCGGCGAATGACTGGGTTATCCGGGCGGCATGGTCTGCATAGGTGTTTTCGCCGGTGAGGTGCGTGAGTGCGGTGAAATTGCCCATCATGACAGCATTGGCATTTGGTGTGGCATCGTCGTGAATGGTGCGGATGCGCACGGGGAGTTCTTGATTGTGAAGGGGCGCGAAGAAGAGCGCTCCGCTCGCCTCGTCCCAATGATTGCCGATGAGGGCCCGGGCGAGTGCTGCGGCAGTTGTGAGATGATGCGGAGCGCCGGTGAGGGCGTGCATGGCGCGCGCCGCGGTGATCAGGTTCGCATAGTCATCTGCCACGGCCTCGTGGCGGGCGCTTGTTCCCGTGGAGGCGTGAAGCAGGCGGTTGGATTGCCAGTGAATGTCCATGATCGCCGTCATGGCGCGCGTGGCGGCGTCGGCCCAGTCGGCGCGGCTCAAGACCAGGGCTGCTTCGGCGAGGCCGGTGATCATCAGGCCGTTCCAGTCGGCAAGGACCTTGTTGTCGAAGCCTGGAGGTATCCGCATGGCTCGCGCGTCGCGGAGTCTTGATCGGCAATGCGCCAATCTTGTTTCAATCTGGGGTGATTGGAGGTCGGGGCGTTTGGACCTGTTGAGGATGTTTTGGCCTTCCCAGTTTCCAGCGGTTGAGACATCATAGTGATGGCAAAACAGCCAGGCTTCTTCGGGCCCGAGCAATGTTTCAATTTCGGTCTTGCTCCAAACATAATATTTGCCTTCATGGCCGTCTGAATCGGCATCGTAGCTGGAGGCGAACAGGCCTTGCGGCGTGGTCATGTCTTTGAGGATAAAGCTGATCGTCTCTTCGATTCGGATCCGAAACAGCGGGTTTTGGGTCTTGAGCCATACCCGGGTGAGCAACGAAACATAGAGCGCGTTGTCTGACAGCATCTTCTCAAAATGCGGCACCAGCCAGTTGGCATCAACAGAATACCTGGCAATGCCGCCGCCCAGGTGATCGTAAATGCCGCCTTGGGAGATCTGTGTGAGCGTGGTCTCGACAGCTTTGGAAAGTGCTGGATTGGTGGGGTGTTGTGAGGCCGACCAGAGAAAATCGAAGATGGGGGCTTGAGGGAATTTAGGCGCGCCCTTGAGTCCCCCGAGGATGGGGTCAACAGCATCGGCAATTGTCAGGGCTGCGTCAGTGATGTGCGCTGGGCCAATGGCAGGGGAAGATGGTTCGGTGGCAATTTTGTTGAGAGCTGCGACGATTGCGGTAGAATTGGACCTGACCTTGTCTCTTTCGTAATTCCAAATGCGGCTGATTTCACGCAGGATGTGCTTGAAGCCGGGGCGGCCATAGCGTGATTCCGGGGGAAAATAGGTGCCGCCCCAGAAGGGTCTGGCGTCTGAGTCAAGAAACATGGTGAGCGGCCAGCCGCCTTGTTCGCCAAGGGCATGAAGCGCCTGCATATAGACTTTGTCGATGTCGGGTCGCTCTTCGCGGTCGACCTTGATGTTGATGTAGTTCTCGTTCATCAAGCTTGCGGTTTCGGCGTCTTCGAAACTCTCATGGGCCATGACGTGACACCAGTGACAGGCGGCATAACCAATGGAGAGCAGAATGGGTTTATCCTGGTGCTTGGCGCTTGCCAGCGCTTCTGGTGACCAAGCCTGCCAATGGACGGGATTTTCCTTGTGCTGAAGGAGATAGGGACTGGTTTCCAGGGCAAGTTGATTTTGTTGCATAATTGGACACCTGGTGATTGATTCGGTTACGAAATGAGCAGTACAGATACAATATACGCGCTGTCGAGCGGGTTTGGTAAGGCCGGAATCGCGGTGCTCCGGCTGAGCGGTCATTCAGCCGCTGCGGTGGTCGAGGCTATGACCGGTGGATTGCCTCCGGCGCGCCGGGCCGCGGTGCGGGTGCTGCGGCATGCGACAACAAGCGAGATATTGGACCAGGGCGTGGTACTGTGGCTGCCGGGACCGGGCTCTTTCACGGGCGAGGATATGGCAGAATTCCACGTGCATGGTAGTG
Source organism: Hyphomicrobiales bacterium (assembly GCA_031416515.1). Lineage (GTDB taxonomy): Bacteria > Pseudomonadota > Alphaproteobacteria > Rhizobiales > Aestuariivirgaceae > Aestuariivirga. Next base: position 5,668 of record JANOTU010000225.1, on the reverse strand, counting down.
CTGCCGTGGTCAGGGCCGTGTTTGAGGCATTTGGGGCATTTGAGGGGGTGAGGCCCGCTGAGGCTGGAGAGTTCAGCCGCAGGGCCTTTGCCAATGGCCGCATGGATCTTGTCGAAGCCGAGGGCCTCGGTGATCTGCTCAATGCGCGCTCAAGCAGGCAGCGCCAACAGGCTGTGCATCATCTGTTGGGTGGCGCCAGTACGGTTTATGAGGGTTGGCGCACGACTTTGCTGGGGGCATTGGCGCGCGTTGAGGCGGCAGTTGATTTTAGCGAAGAGGACGGGGTTGCCGAGATGGCGATGGCCCATGTTGCGGAAGACGTGGGCGATCTCGCCCGTAGTATGAATGCTGCTTTGGCGGATGCAGAGCGCGCGCAAGCGGTCCGGGACGGGATAAAAGTGGTGCTCGCAGGCCTTCCCAATACCGGAAAGTCTAGCCTGCTCAATGCCTTGGCGCGGCGGGATGCGGCGATTGTGTCAGCGAGGCCTGGCACGACTCGGGATGTGATTGAGGTCGGCATTGAAATTGAGGGTATGGCCATTGTCCTGAGCGATACGGCTGGCCTGCGGGATGGTGCCAGTGATGACATCGAGGCTCTGGGTATTGAGAAATCGTGGCGTGAGCTTGAGCAGGCTGATTTTATTGTATGGGTCTCGGCACCGGATATTCCAGGCAGTGATGTCTGCAGCGGAACAATCGTTCCGGCGTTGCGGGTCTTGAACAAGGTCGATCTCGCCGCAACCGATTCGGATCCGTTTCGAATCAGTCATGGGGCGCTGAAGGTATCAGCTTTGAGTGGTGCGGGAATATCCGGCTTGGTGAGCGCGCTTGGACGGTTGATTATTGATAAATATGGAGAAAACGAGGTTCCGGTGATTGTGAGGAGTCGCCAAAAGCAGGCGATTGCTGAATCAATTCGGTACCTTAACGAATCCTTAACCCATGATCCGTCGCAGCTTGAACTGGTTGCCGAGGATTTGCGCAAAGCGGCGGGTGGGCTGGCGCGGGTGACGGGACGCATCGATGTCGAGGACTTGCTGTCGGCGATTTTCAGCGAGTTTTGTATCGGCAAGTAACCAGGATAGGGCGATTCAGCAAACGGCGCGCAGGCCAATGGATCAGTCTCAATTCCTCGGTCCACCCAACCCTCACCCTGAGGTGCGGCGCCCTGTAGCCAGAAATGTTTCACGTGAAACATTTTGAAGCTTTGACCGCCGCCACCGGCTGAACTAAAGAGCAGACCATGAGCAAGACATATGATGTGATTGTGGTTGGCGGTGGCCATGCCGGCGTTGAAGCGGCATCGGTCGCAGCGCGCGCAGGCGCGCGCACCGCGCTGGTTACCCACAAACTCAGCACCATCGGGGAGATGTCATGTAATCCTGCCATCGGCGGCTTGGGCAAAGGCCATCTGGTGCGCGAAATCGATGCGTTGGACGGTCTCATGGGCCGTGTGGCGGACCAGGCCGGTATCCAATTCAGGCTGCTCAATCGGTCGAAAGGTCCAGCGGTGCGGGGCCCCCGCGCCCAGGCGGACCGGAAACTTTACCGACTGGCAATGCAGCAGGCCATGCTAGGATGCGATGGCCTCGATATTGTCGAGGCTTCAGCCGACTCCATTATTGTCAGAGATGGCAAAGCCTGCGGGGTCCGGACCGGAGATGGACAGGAGCTGTTGGGCGGGGCTGTGGTGCTGACAACCGGCACTTTTCTCAATGGGCTTATTCACATTGGCGAGCGGCAGATCCCGGCTGGCAGGCATGGCGAGGCGCCAGCGCTGGGCATATCGGATCAGTTAAGAGCCGCTGGGTTAGCGCTTGGACGCCTCAAGACCGGGACACCGGCCAGGCTTGATGGCAGAACCATTGCTTGGGGAGAGCTTGAAGAGCAGCCGGGAGACACTGAGCCTGTGCCCTTCTCGCTGCTGACAGCCAGGATCACGACACCGCAAGTGTCGTGCTTCATCACCCATACCAATGATTCCACGCACCGGGTGATTGCTGACAATCTGCACCGGTCACCCATGTATTCGGGGCAGATCAAGGGCGTTGGGCCGCGCTATTGCCCCTCAATCGAGGATAAGATCAACCGTTTCCGGGACAAGTCCTCGCATCAGATATTTCTGGAGCCGGAGGGGCTCGATGACCATACTGTGTACCCCAACGGGATATCGACCTCTTTGCCGGAGGATATCCAGGAGCAATTCATCCTTACGATTCCAGGTCTTCGCAATGTGAAGGTCCTGCGGCCAGGCTATGCCATTGAGTATGATTATGTTGATCCCCGCGAACTCTTGCCCACATTGGAGGTAAAGGCTCTTCCCAATTTGTTTCTGGCGGGGCAGGTCAATGGCACGACGGGTTATGAGGAAGCCGCCGCCCAGGGACTTGTGGCGGGCCTGAATGCAGCCCGCAAGGCTGGCGGTCAGGACGGTATCGTGTTTGACCGTGCGCAAGGCTATCTTGGGGTCATGATTGATGATTTGGTGACGCGGGGAGTGTCGGAGCCGTACCGGATGTTTACCTCAAGAGCTGAATACCGCCTGACTTTGCGGGCCGACAATGCCGATGAGCGCCTGACCCCTCTGGGGATTGATCTGGGGATTGTGGGGCCTGAAAGGGCTCAGGCCTTCAATGCCCGCAATGTGGTGATTGAAGGTTCCAGAGCTCAAGCGGCGGCTCTGACCCTGACATCGTCGCAAGCCGCTAAGCTTGGGCTTCGGGTCAATCAGGATGGACAGACACGCTCGGCTCTTGATTTCATTGCCATGCCGGATGTTGGTTTTGTCCGGCTCACGGCAATCTGGCCTCAATTGGCGGACCTGCCGAAATTCGCCATCGATGCCCTTGAGGCGGATGCGCTCTATTCTGGCTATGTGCGGCGCCAGGAAGCTGATATTGTGGCATTGCGCAAGGAGGAGCAATTGGGCCTGCCTGCGGCGCTTGATTACCATGCCATTCCCAGTCTTTCGGTGGAATTGCGCCAGAAATTGACGCGGGTGCGGCCTGCCACGCTGGCCCAGGCCTCGCGCATTGACGGGATGACACCGGCGGCGCTGGCAGCATTGCTGGGCCATGTGAAGCGGCGAGATGGCCGCAAGACTGCCTGAATCTGGCCGCGAGGCCCTGAGTGGACAAAATGTTTCACGTGAAACATTCTCGCGCCTTGAAACCTATGTCGCCGTTTTGTTGAACTGGCAAAAGCGCATCAACCTGATCGGACCGTCGACGATTGAGCAGGTCTGGACCCGGCATGTGGCCGATGCCCTGCAGTTGATTCCGCTTCTACCGCCGCACACCAAGACACTTGGCGATCTGGGTTCTGGCGCTGGAATTCCGGGTTTGGTGCTGGCCATCGCCACCGGACACCATGTTCATCTCTATGAGAGCAATGCCAGGAAGGCCGCGTTCCTGCGTGAGGCCATTCGCCAGACGGGTGCATCCGCCACGATTCACCATGGCCGAATCGAAGCGCTTATGAGAGAACAACCAAGACCACGCGTGGATGTCATCCTCGCCAGAGCCTTCGCGCCGCTGGTTAAACTGCTCGAATATGCCGCCCCATTTCTGGAGGATGGGGCAATTGGACTTTTTCACAAGGGACAAGATGTAGATATGGAATTGACCTCGGCCACTAAATGTTGGATTATAGTCGCTGTGAAACACCCAAGCACCATCGATCCCAGCGGAGTCATGCTTGAAGTGAGAGAGGCAACACGTGTCAAATCCTGAACAAATGCAAGCGGTATTGGCTGAGCCCCGTATTCTGGCGGTGGCCAATCAAAAAGGCGGTGTCGGCAAAACCACCACCGCCATCAATTTGGGAACAGCGCTCGCCGCCGTGGGCGAGACCGTTCTGGTTGTTGATCTCGATCCCCAGGGCAATGCCAGCACCGGCCTTGGCATTGCCCGAAAAGCCCAGCAGAAATCGTCCTACCATGTGCTGATTGGCGAGGCTGAACTGGCTGACGTCATTGTCGAATCGGGAATTTCACGCTTGCATTGCGCTCCGTCAACCATGGACCTCCTTGGCGCCGAGCTAGAACTGGCCGGTTTTGACCGCAAAACTTACCGTTTGGGGGACGCGGTCAAGCGCCTCCATGCTTCGGCCATGCAAGATAAGCAATATAGCTATGTGATAGTGGACTGTCCGCCATCACTCAATCTTCTCACCATCAATGCGCTTTCTGCGGCTGATGCAGTTCTGGTGCCGCTGCAATGCGAATTTTTTGCCCTTGAGGGCTTGAGCCAGTTGCTCAAGACGGTGGAGCGGGTGCGCGCCAGCCTCAATCCCAAACTCACCATCCAGGGCGTGGTGCTCACCATGTTTGACAAGCGCAACAGCCTCTCCGAGCAAGTGGCGCAGGATGTGCGCGGTGTGCTGGGCGACAAGGTTTATCACACGGTCATTCCGCGCAATGTCCGGGTCTCGGAGGCGCCTTCTTACGGCAAGCCTGTACTCCTCTATGACAACGCCTGCTCGGGTTCGCAGGCCTATATCCGGCTCGCTTCAGAAGTGATCCTGCGCGAGCGGGCGCTTCGCGCGGCATGAATTATCAATTGACTGACAAGGAACAAAAACCAATGCAGGCCCAAAGACAGAGACTGGGGCGCGGACTGGCCGCCCTTATCGGCGATGACACCTCGGAAGAATCCGTCATTCAGGACATCCGCAGCCTGCGCCATGTGCCGATTGAATTGCTGCATCCCAGCCCCAACAATCCCCGCAAGCATTTCGCCGATGACGAGCTTGAAGACCTCGCCCGCTCCATCCGCGAAAAGGGCCTGCTGCAGCCACTTGTGGTGCGCGCGCGCGCCAATGGGGATTATGAAATCGTCGCCGGCGAGCGCCGCTGGCGCGCCGCCCAGAAGGCCGGTGTGCATGATCTCCCGGTATTGATCCGTGAACTGAGCGATGGCGAAGCCCTTGAAATCGCCCTCATCGAGAATATCCAGCGCGCCGATCTCAATGCGCTGGAAGAAGCCCGTGGCTATAATCTCCTGCTGGAAAAATTCAGCTATACGCAAGCGCGCCTCGCCGAGGCGGTGGGCAAAAGCCGCAGCCACATCGCCAATACCTTGCGTCTGCTCAGTCTGCCTGAGTCCGTGCGCGAGCAGATCGAAAGCGGCAAACTTACGGCCGGCCACGCCAGAGCCCTTGTGGCCACCGATTCACCCAGCGAACTTGCCGGAAAAATCATTCAACTCGGCCTCAATGTGCGCGAAGCTGAAACCCTGGCGCGGGAAACCAGTCCGACGCGGGCCAAAAAGGCCCAGACTGAAAAATCACCCGATACCGTTGCGCTTGAAAAAACCATCAACGATATCCTGGGTCTGAAAGTCAACATCCATGATCGTGGCGCGGGTGGCGGAACCGTGACGATCGCCTACGCAACCCTGGAACAGCTCGAAGATGTCTGCAGACGGCTGCAAGGCGCCCGCCCGCAATAGCGCTTAGTGGACAGCCAACAATAAGTGCTACGTTTCCGCCGGTTGGACGCCAAGACAGCGCATGCTTTCTTGTAGCGCGGGCTTCCAGCCCGCGCTACAAGAAAGCATGGCTTTCTTTGCGTCCAACCGGCAGAAACCTAGCACATATTTTTGGCTGTCCACAAAGCGCTATTGCGGGCGGGCGCCTTGCAGCCGTCTGCAGACATCATCGAGCTGTT
>JANOTU010000224.1:0-9464 GCA_031416515.1 Hyphomicrobiales bacterium | reverse complement strand
CGCCTGTCGGCGCTCCGCCACCTTCCCCCGCAAGGGGGGAAGGGAAGTAATGAGCATGATCCTTGCACATCGTCTTCATACCATATGCCCCACCAAATCAACTTGGGATGGCTTGGCCCCCGCAGCCGCTTCAAACCTTGCGGTGATCTCCCCATCGCGCATCACCAGAATGCGGGTGGAGAGGCCGATCACTTCGTCCAGCGTGTCGCCCAGCAAAATTATGGCCAGGCCCTCATCGGTCATGTCGCGCACCAGATCATAGACATCTTCCTTGGCCCCCACATCAATGCCGCGCGTGGGGTGATCGAGGATCAGCACCCGCACACCAGCCACGCGCCATTTGGCCAGCACCACTTTCTGCTGGTTGCCGCCCGACAGGCTGCCCACCATGGTTTCGGTTGAGGGCGTCTTGATCTTCAGCCGCGCGATCCAATCCTTCGCCACGGCTTTTTCAGCGGCAAAGCGAATGACGCCCTTGCGCACAAATTTTGGCAGCGCCGCCAGCGTCATGTTCTCGGCCACGCTGAAAGAGGCCACCAGCCCCTCGACTTTGCGCTCGCTGGGAAGCAGCCCCACGCCTTTGGCGGTGGCAGTGTAGGCGGCACCGAACGTCACCGCCTCGCCGTTGACCCGGATGCTGCCGCCATCGCTTTTCATGTGGCCGGCAAGACAGCGCGCCAGATCTTCGCGGCCTGAGCCAATCACCCCGGCAATGCCCAGCACCTCGCCCTCATGCAGCGCAAAGCTCACGCCTGAAAACGCGCCTGACTTGGCGAGGTTGTCGCATTCGAGAATGATCTTGGACGAAGACGGCGATTGCCGCTGCTCGCGGTAATATTCATGCTGAAGCTGGCGGCCCACCATGAGTTGGTGCAGGACTTTGACAGTGGCGTCCTTGGCGGGCAGTTCCTTCACCACCCGGCCATCGCGCATGACATAGACCCGGTCGGAAATATCCAGCACCTCTTCAAGCCGGTGCGAGATGAAGACGATTGACGCGCGGGCTTTCAGATCATCCACAATGCGGAAAAGAAGCTCCACTTCCTTCTTCTCCAGCACCGATGTGGGCTCATCAAGGAGAATGGTGACATCGCCCTTGATGCGGGTATCAAGGGACAGCGCCTTGGCGATCTCGATCATCTGGCGGTCGGCGAAGGACAGGCCAGCACAGCGTGTTGCGGGGTGAATGTCGAGATGAACCTTTTTCAGTTCCTCCGCTGCTGCGGCATTCATGCGCGCCTTGGAAATGATGCCAAAGCGGATGAATTCCTCCTCGCGGCCCAGAAAGATGTTCTCGGCCACGGTGAGCGTTGGCAAGATCGATTGTTCCTGAAACACCATGGCTATGCCATTGTCGAAAGCCTGGCGCGGCGAGTGGATGGTGATGGGCCGGTCATCGACCAGCACGCTGCCCGAATCCGGCTGATAGATGCCGTTGAGAATCTTGAGCACAGTGGATTTGCCCGCGCCATTCTCGCCAATCAGGCCCACCACCTCGCCCTTGCCCACGGCGAAGCTCACATCATCCAGCGCCTTCACACCGGGAAATGATTTCGACACGCCACGAATTTCCAGAACGGCTGCGGTCATTTCACCACATCCAATCGTGAGCGATCCAGCGCCAGCGTCACTGCCGCGATGATCAACAGGCCTTGCACGCCCTGCTGCACATAGGGTGCTATCCCCATCAGCACCATGCCATTGGTCAGCACCATCACGATGAGCACGCCGATCACGGAATTGAGCACCGAGCCCACGCCGCCCGACAGCGCCGTGCCGCCGACGACCACCGCTGTGATGGTGGTGAACAGCCGCCCCTGGCTGATCAGCGCATGGCCCTGGCCGAACTGCGCCACTGAAAGCACACCGCCCAATCCGTAGAAAAGCCCCGCCACTGTGAAGATGGCAATGCGGGTGCGCTCAATGGGAATGCCCGCATGGCGCGCTGTCATCTCATCGGTGCCAATGGCATAAAGCCAACGCCCCAGTCTTGTACGCTCCTGAATGGTGAGCGCTACAACAACAGCCAACCCTGCAATCCACACCGCCATGGGCAAGCCTAAAAACCGCCCCAGTGACAGCCCGCGAAACACCTGATCAGAGACACGCACCGTGGCCCCTTCAAGAATGGCCGTGGCGATGCCAACACCGGCAAAGCCCACACCCAGCGTGGTCATGAAAGACGGCGTCTTGAGCTTCACATGCAACACGCCATTGGCAAGGCCCAGCAACCCGCCCAGCAGAACCGCAATCGGCACTGCGGCAAGCCCGATGGAAACGTCTGTGTAGTCATTGATCACCAACATGCTGGCCGCCACCGCTGTGACTGCCATATTGCCCTCAACCGAGAGATCAATGCTGCCCATCAGAATGATGAAGGTCATGCCCATGGTGAGCACCACGGGGATTGCCGCGCTGTTGAGCAGCCGCGAGAAATTGCCGAGGCTGAGAAAATTGGGGCTGACAATGGTGATGACCGCGCAGAGGATAAACAACACCACCACCGGCGCCCAGGTCCGCCAGCGTTCGATCAAACTCAACCCTGTCGACGCTGTGCGCAATTTTTCACTCAATCACATCAATGATGGAGTCTACTTTATTCCTTCCCCCCTCGCGGGGGGAAGAGGATACTCTCATTCAACCCCGGTACTGAATCTGCCCGGTGGCCTTGCCCCAGAGATCGTTGAAATCGATCTTCGAGGGGTTGTTCTTGAAATCGGCAACGCTCGCCTTGGTGACGATGATGCCGGTGCCGTAGAATTCACGGTGCTCTTTCGGCTCCTTGGCGATGTCGATCTTGCCCGTTGCATGAGCATAGGGAATGGCCAGACCCATGCCGCCGGTCCACAGCGGATCCCAGGCGACCGTGCCGGCGAATTCGCCAGCCTCAATGGCCGCCACCGCCGCATCAATGCCGTCAATGCCGACCACCGGAACTTTTCCGGCAAGGCCCGATTGGCGCAGCGCTTCGAGCGCTCCCATGCCCATGCCGTCATTGGCGGCGAACACGCCCTTGACCTTGTCGCCAAAGCGGGTGAGCCAGGCTTGGGTGATGTCAAAGGCCTTCTGCTCATTCCAGTCCGCAGGCTGGAAGTCGAGCAACTCCACCTTGCCGCCCGTCTTGGCAATGGCGTTGTCGAGGCCGAGCTTGCGCTCAATGGCTGGCACGTTGGAGAGAATGCCGCCCAGCGCCACAATGCCGCCCTCGCCGCCAAAGGCCTTGAACAATTCATTGGCGATGGCCTCCGCCGTTGGCACGCCGTCAAATGACATATGCGCCACATAGTTGGGGTCATGGTCCCAGGGGTGCAGATCAGCGGGCTTGTTCCATTGTGTGACCACAAAGCCGCCCGCCTTCTTGATTTCTTCCACAATCACGCGCGCATCCGGCGAGTCATTGGGATCGACATTGAGAATGAGCTTGCCGCCGGTGCGCTGGAGCAGCGCCTTGATGTCGGAAATGCCCTTCTCGGAATTGCCTTCCGTGACCAGGGTTTCATATTTGGCACCAATCGACTTGGCGAAATCCTCGCCGCCCTTGGCGAAGGTGGCGTGATAGGGGTTGGCGACGGACCGCAAAGAATTGGCCAGCGTCCAGGTGGTTTCCTGGGCGATGGCGGGCATGGGGAATGTTGAGGCGAGGGCCGCAGCACCAGCAGCGCCCTTGAGCACCGTGCGGCGGCTGTAGCGGGTTTTGGCGAGTGAAGAAGAAAGTTTGGTATCAGTCATGAAGTCCTCCCGATTTTGGTCTTTACTGCACCATCTGGTTACTTCAAGATAGAACCTCGAGTCAATCAGGGAAATTTCATGGCGCGCGATGCCGAACAGACCCGCAAGCGCATTCTTGCCGCAGCGACGAAAGAATTCGCCGCCAAGGGGCTGGGGGGTGCGCGCGTCGACGCCATTGCGCTCCGCTCCAAATCCAACAAGCGGATGATCTATCATTACTTCGGCAGCAAGGATCATCTGTTCACGGCAGTGCTCGAAGAAGCCTATAGCGGCATCCGCATGGCCGAGCAGGAGCTGCATCTGGACGCCCTGGAGCCGGAAGTGGCCATCGCCACGCTGGTGCGCTTCACCTGGAAATATTATCTCGACCATCCGGAATTCCTCACCTTGGTCAACAGCGAAAACCTGCACCGCGCCAAGCATCTCAAATCATCGGACATCATTCGCAAAGTGAGCTACAGGCTGGTGACCATGGTGAAGGCCATTCTCGACCGGGGCGTGGCTGCGGGTGTTTTTCGCCGGGGTGTTGACCCTGTGCAGCTCAACCTCACCATCGCGGCGATTGGCTATTATTACCTCACCAACCGCTTCACCGGTTCCATCATCTATGAGCGCGATCTCATGACTGTGGACGCCCTCGATCAGCGCCTTGCCTTCAATCTCGATACAATTCTTCGTCTGGTGAAAAAATGATCCTCACACCCCGCCATCCCCCGGAACTCTACGGGCAACTGCGCGACACCGCGCGGCGCTTTGCCGACAGCCACATCCGCCCCCGCGCCGCTGAGCTTGATGAAACGGAGGCCTTTCCCGCTGACATTTACAGCGTCATGGCGGAACTGGGGCTGTTCGGCATCACGGTGCCCGCCGAACTGGGGGGCGTTGGCATGGACGCGCTTGCTTACGCCGTGGTGATGGAGGAACTGTCGCGGGGCTATGCCTCGGTTGCTGATCAATGTGGATTGGTGGAACTGATCGGCACACTTTTATCCCTACACGGAACAGAGGCGCAGCGGGCGCGGCATATGGGCGATGTGCTGTCTGCCCGCACCCGCGTTGCCTATTGCATCACCGAAGCAGAAGCTGGCAGCGATGTGTCCGGCATCAAGACGACTGCGGTAAGGGATGGTGCTGGCTGGAAGCTTTCCGGCTCCAAAATCTGGATTCACAACGCGCCCCTTGCTGATTTTGGCTATGTGCTGGCCCGCACGGACCCCGCGAGCGGCCACCGAGGCATGTCGATTTTCATTGTTGATCTGGGTCTCAAGGGGGTCACGCGCGGCAAGAAGGAAAACAAGATGGGCCAGCGCGCCTCGCCCGTGGGAGCGCTGCATTTTGACAATGTGGCCCTTGGCGAAGAAGCATTGCTTGGTCCCCTCAACCGGGGCTTTCACATCATGATGAGTGTCCTCGACAAGGGCCGCATCGGCATTGCGGCACTGGCTGTTGGCATCGCCCAGGCGGGGCTGGAGGCAGCGCTGGACTATGCCAAGACCCGCAAGCAGTTTGGCAAACCCATCGCCGAAAACCAGGGCCTGCAATGGCTCCTGGCCGACATGATGAAGGACATCACCGCCGCCCGTGGCTTAGTGCAGCGCGCCGCCATGACCATGGATGCAGGCCTCCCCGCCACCATGGATTGCTCCATCGCCAAGTGTTTCGCCGCTGATGCTGCGGTGCAACACACCGCCAACGCGGTGCAGATATTCGGCGGCTCTGGCTATATTCGGGGCTTTGAGGTTGAGCGCCTCTACCGCGACGCCAAGATCACCCAGATCTACGAAGGCACCAACCAGATCCAGCGCACCATCATCGCCCGGGAGATGCTGAAGGGGTGAAGGCAATCCTATTGTAGGTGTTTAACGGCTTAAATTCGACCCGTAGAGACGGTACCCGGGAGGGGCCGCCAGGGGGGTAGCCAGAGCTCAGGAAACGCGCCTGCGGGCTTGCCAGGCGGTATAGGATTGATTTCAACTTTAGGTTGATATTCTTGTATGACTATAATCGTAAGTTGCAGAGTCCTTCACCTCTTCAGCCATTTCATGATATGCGTGGCCACGGCGACAAGCGCGCCCTTCTCGTTTCTTGCTTCCACTGCCGCGACGGATCGGCCCTTCACGGCATCAATTTCGGTGATGACATAGCTGAACGCAATGGTATCACCGATGAAGACCGGCCCTAGGAAACGCACCTTGTCATAGCCCAGCGACACCGGAAACACGTCTGTGGCCTGTTCGGAAATCAGTGTTGAGAGCCGCGACATGTAGCCGACAATCAGCGCCCCATGCGCGATGCGGTGGCCATATTGGGTGCCGCGCATGAAGGCCTCATCGACATGGTTGGGCGCGAAGTCTCCCGTGATGCCAGCGAAGAGATAAACATCGCTTTCCGAAACCGTCTTGGCGCAAGTGACCTTGTCGCCCACCTTCACGGGGATCAGCATAGGGCCAGCCTTTCCTTGCAGATTTTTAACGTTTCGCTCATCGGCCGCACCCACCAGTTTTTTGCCGAAAAAATTTCAACCTCGGTAAAACCCTTATATCCAGCGGCTTCAACCATTGCAGCGATGCCCGCCACATCAATGACGCCGTCGCCCATCATGCCCCGGTCGTTGAGCACGTCCAAGGTGGGCACCAGCCAGTCGCAGACGTGAAAATTGGTGATGCGCTTTCCAGCGCGGGCGATGTCGCGAGCGAGATTTGTATCCCACCAGACGTGATAGGCATCCAGGCACACGCCAAGCAGGGGATCATTGAAGCTGTCACACAGATCAAGCGCATCTGACAGCCGCGTGAGGCAACTGCGGTCCGCTGCATAGACCGGATGCAGGGGTTCGAGCGCGATCCGCACACCGGACTTGGCGCTATGTTCCAGAAGCAGGCCGGTTGCCTCTGCCACTTGCGCGCGCGCTCCCGCCAAATCCTTTGACCCTTCCGGCAATCCGCCCACCACCATGACGAAAGAGTCTGCCTGCAAGATTGCGGCGTCATCGATGGCGCGGCGATTGGACTCCACGTTGGCAGCGAAACCAGCGCGGTCATTGGCGGGGATATAGGTGCTGCGGCAATAGCCGGTGACTTTGAGTCCAGCATCGCGGATGAGCCGCGAGATGGCGGCCACATCATGGCCCTCAATCTCGCGCCGCCACGGTCCTATGCCGCCAAAACCGGCACGGGCCACTGCTTCGATCACCGATTCAATGGGTTGCTGAAAACCCAGAGTGGCGGTGTTGATGGCGCAGTGCTCAGGCCGCATCACAGGCCGTGGATGGCGAGAAGCTGCTTCATGCGCTTCAAGCCAAGCTCTGGATCACGCAGCAGCCCAGCCTGATCGGCGAGACGGAAGATTTCGGCAAAATCAGTGATCGGCCGCATGGATTGCGCGCCCGCCACCATGATGAAATGATCCTGATGGCCGTTCAACCAGGCGAGAAACACAATGCCGGTTTTGTAAAACTGCGTGGGCGCCCGGAAGATGAGCCGCGACAGGGGCACGGTGGGGGCCATCAGCGCGTTGTATTTTTTCGTGTTGCCCTTGGCTAGCGCGGCAAGGGCCAGGGAGGCCGCAGGAGCGATGGCATCGAAGATGCCGAGAAGGGCGTGTGAGTATCCCTGATCATCACCAGCGATGAGGGCAGGGTAATTGAAATCATCGCCGGTGTACATTTTGACGGAAGGCGGCAAGCGCTGCCGCATGTCGATTTCTTTTTTGTCATCAAGCAGCGAGATTTTTATGCCGTCGATTTTTTTCGCATTGGCTGCAATCACCGACAGGCAGGTCTCCATGGGCGAGGCGCCCCAATAGCCCTTGAGCGCTGGATCAAACATCTCGCCCAGCCAATGCAGGATGACAGGATGATCAGCCTCCGCCAGCGCCCGCGCATAGACTTTGGCGTAATCATCGGCTGACTTCGCCACCCTCACCAACGCGCGGCTGGCCATCATGATGACGCGCCCGCCGAGTTTCTGGACGGCGTGAAGCTGTTCGAGATAGCCCTTCACGACATCATCAAGGGTGCGGACTTGGCTCAGATGATCCGTGCCGCAGCCAGAATAAATGCGCCGCGCATCTTTGCCCGCATCCGCCAGCGAGCGTGTGATGAGTTCCAGCGCCATCGGCCAATCCAGCCCCATGCCGCGCTGGGAAGTATCCATGGCTTCAGCGATGTTGAAGCCCAGCCCCATGAGATAGCGCCGGTAGGCAATGGTGCGCTCCCAGTCGGTGCCGCCCAGAGGGTTCGCCACCACATGGGCAGCGGCAAAGGCAATCCGGTTGAAGGGCGCGCGCGGCTTGGCGGTGCGCAAGGGCGTGCCAACAAGCGTATAATTTTCGCTGCGTCCTTCGGCGGTGGGAAGTTTGAGTCTCATGTTCAATACCTCACGCTCAACAAGCCGCCATCGGCCTGGATGATCTGGCCGCTGGTGTAGGGGAGCTGCCCGGTGGCCAGTGTCACGGCGATGCGGGCGACTTCCTCGGCGGTGCCGAACCGTTTGACCACGGTGAGGCCGTCTTCGATCAGGCGGTCGTATTTGCCTTTTGATGGCGCTGTCATGTCGGTCTCGATAAAGCCCGGCTGGATTTCATAGACACCGATGCCGTCATTGGAAAGCCTTGCGGCGAAGAGTTTTGAGACCATTGAAACACCCGCCTTCGAGATGCAATATTCGCCCCGCGCAATCGAGGGGGCCACCGCATTGGCGGATGAGACCGTGATGATGCTGCGATGCCCTGCCGATTTCACCTTCAGCAGCCGCTTGGCGAAGCTTTGTGTCAAAAAGAATGTCCCGCGCGTGTTGACATCAAGGCAGCGGTCATAGCTTTCCTTAGAGACATCGAGCAGATCGCCCCGGCTCAGCACTGACACTCCGGCATTGTTCACAAGGCAGGTGAGCGGCCCCAGCGCGGCCTCCGCCTGGTCGAGCAGGGCGTTGTGGTCCTCAATGCGCGAAATGTCGCCGGTGATCGCCACGCCCTTGATGTTCTCCGGGGCCACGATATCCACTGCCGCCACGGCAAAGCCTGCATCCGCCAAAGCTTGCGCGATGGCCCGGCCAATGCCCCGCGCCGCCCCTGTCACCAATGCCGCGCCGCTCATGCTTGCCCAATCACCACTTGAAATAACCAGATGGTTATTTATAGCTGAACCAGCGGAGAGTGCCAGTGCAAGAGCAATATGACTATATCATCGTGGGCGGCGGCTCGGCGGGTTGTGTGCTGGCGGCGCGCCTGAGTGAAATGCCGGGGGCAAGCGTGCTGATGCTGGAAGCGGGTCCGCGCGATACTGACCCCTATATCCACATGCCGGTGGGCTTTTTCAAAATGACCGAGGGGCCGCTGACCTGGGGGTATGAAACCGCACCCCTCAAACACGCCAACAACCGCACCGCTGTCTACCCCCAGGCGCGGGTGCTGGGCGGCGGCAGCTCGATCAATGCCGAGATTTACATGCGGGGCTGCCCGGAGGATTATGATGGCTGGGCGTGCGAGGGCTGGGGCTGGCATGATCTCAAGCCCTGTTTCATCAAGTCCGAAGGCAACAACCGTTTGGGCGGAGCGGAGCACGGCGTTGACGGGCCTTTGGGTGTTTCTGATCTGGTCAACCCCAACCGCGTCTCGCTGGCTTACGTTCAGGGCTGCATGGATTTCGGCATGCCGCATAATCCCGATTCCAATTCGGGAAAGCAGGAAGGCGCTGGCCTCTATCAAACCACAACGCGGGATGGAAAAAGGTGCAG
>JANOTU010000223.1:0-2858 GCA_031416515.1 Hyphomicrobiales bacterium | reverse complement strand
GCAACCCCATCTATGTGGCTTTCTTCCTGCCGCTTGCGTCGCTTGCCGTCATTTCGCTATGGGCCGCACTTGCAGCGCTCGCTGTTTATGTGGTGGCAATGACCATGACGGTGATCAAGACCGAGGAACGCGATCTCGCAGAGAAATTTGGCGCGGAGTACGCTAGCTACAAGGCCAAGGTGCCGAGGTGGCTGTTTTGATTTCTGCATAGAAGAGCATTTGACATTGTGTACACGTTTGTGTATCAAATGCATATGTCAGGCGACCCATGAGCGAGCCTGGGTTTACATGGGATGCGGCGAAGAACGAGACCAACATTGCCAAGCACGGTATTGATTTCCAGCGCGCCGCGCTCATCTTCAAGGGTGATATTGTTGAGGCTGTTGATGACCGTGAGGATTATGGCGAGGTCAGGATTGTGGCGCTTGGCCTGATTGGATTGACTGTCTCATGAGCAAAAAATCTACGACCGCAATGTCTACCCTTCGCCAGATTGAAAAGCGTATCGCGCAAGGGCGAGACCGCACACGCGAAGATGCCCCGGAGGCACAGTCTTTGGGAGAGGACTTCTGGAAAAAAGCGCGGGTGCGGACAACCAAGGGCAAGACACCGGTTCACTTGCGCATTGATACGGATGTCTTCGAGTGGTTCAAGTCACAAGGCGAGGGCCACTTGACCCGCATGAACGCTGTGCTTCGGGCCTATGCAGATGTTCATATGCGGGAGCAGTAACTTGGACCAACCATGATTCTAGCAGCCGAATACGACAATCGCGCCCGTGTGCCAGAGCATCCTGCCATTATTGCGGGGTGGAAGGCGGATGCTGAGGCGTTTCGGCGGAAGGCTGGGGGTGCGATTGATCTGGCGTATGGGGCGGGGGCGCGGAATGTGGTGGATGTGTTCCACCCCGACAAGCCGTCCTCGGGGCCGTTGGTTGTTTTCATCCATGGCGGCTATTGGCGGATGTTTGACAAGTCCAGTTTCAGCCAGATGGCGGCGGGGGCCGTGGGGCAGGGGCTTGACGTGGCGGTGCCGAGTTATTCGCTGTGCCCCGCAGTGGGTGTGACCGACATTATTGCTGAGATGCGGCAGTGTTGCTTGTTTTTGTGGACGCGGTTCCAGCGGCGGCTGGTTGTTGTGGGACATTCGGCGGGCGGGCATTTGGCGGCTTGCCTGGCGGCGACCAGGTGGGAGGACTATGGTGCCCCGGCTGACCTGATCTCGGCAGGAATGGCGATCAGCGGGGTGTTTGATTTAAGGCCGCTCCTTGTTACGCCTTACAATGACGATCTGAAGCTGGATGCGGCCACAGCCTTGGCAGCCAGTCCGATTGCCTGGCCGAGCCCACGGGTTCTGCCCTTTGATATTTGTGTGGGGGCAGACGAAAGCGCTGAATTCATTCGGCAATCGCGGAGCCTGTCAGCGGCTTGGCGTGGCTTGGGTTTGTCCGCACCCTGCACGGAGATTGCGGGCGAGAATCATTTCTCGGTGGTGAATGCGCTGGCTGATCCTGAAAGCGGTTTGAGCCTTAGAATAGTTGAATTGGCCTCGAGAAAATAACCCCCTCCCAATTTCGCCAAGAACGATTATATTATCAAACTTATGGCCAACCGCGATAACCAGACCAATGTCATCACCCGCACCGAGACGCGGACCAAGAAGCCGTCCCTTTACAAGGTGCTGCTGCTCAATGACGATTATACGCCGATGGAATTCGTCATCCATGTGCTGGAGCGATTCTTCGGGAAATCGCGCGAGGACGCAACCCGCATCATGCTGCATGTGCACCAGAAGGGTGTGGGGGTTTGCGGGGTCTATACATTTGAGGTGGCCGAGACCAAAGTGACGCAAGTCATGGATTTCGCCCGTGGCAATGGCCAGCCGCTGCAATGCACGATGGAAAAGGAATAGCGCCCATGCCCACATTCTCCCGCAGCCTTGAGAAGGCCCTGCACCGGGCGCTGGCCATCGCCAATGAACGCAGCCATGAATACGCAACCCTTGAGCATCTGCTGCTGTCGCTTCTCGACGACAATGACGCCGCCGCCGTGATGAAGGCCTGCAATGTCGAGATCGACGCCCTGCGCCGGGCGCTGGAGAACTATGTTGATAACGAGCTGGCCAGCATGATCACCGCCGGCCAGCAGGAGGCCAAGCCCACGGCTGGATTCCAGCGCGTCATCCAGCGCGCCGTCATCCATGTGCAGTCATCGGGGCGCGAGGAGGTGACGGGGGCCAATGTGCTGGTGGCGATTTTCGCCGAGCGCGAGAGCCATGCCGCCTTCTTCCTGCAGGAGCAGGACATGACCCGCTATGACGCGGTCAACTACATTTCCCACGGCATCGCCAAACGCGCCAGCCTGTCGGATGCGAGGCCCGTGCGCGGCGTCGAGCAGGACCAGCAGTCGGGCGGCGGCAACGACGACGAGCGCGAGTCGCCGAAGAAAAAAGGCGAGGCCGACGCGCTCGACACCTATTGCGTCAATTTGAACCGCAAGGCCGCCGAGGGCCGCATCGACCCGTTGATCGGGCGCGAAACGGAAGTGAACCGGACGATCCAGATCCTCTGCCGCCGGCAGAAGAACAATCCGCTGTTCGTGGGCGACCCCGGCGTCGGCAAGACGGCGATCGCCGAGGGGCTGGCCCGCAAGATCATCAAGGACGAAGTCCCCGATGTGCTCAAGGACTGCGTCGTCTATCAGCTCGACATGGGAACCCTGCTCGCCGGCACCCGCTATCGTGGCGATTTCGAGGAGCGCCTCAAGGCGGTGATCAAGGAAATCGAGTCCAGGCCCGGCGCCATCATGTTCATCGACGAAATCCACACGGTGATCGGGGCGGGCGCCACATCGGGCGGC
>JANOTU010000222.1:0-3092 GCA_031416515.1 Hyphomicrobiales bacterium | reverse complement strand
CGTTCGCGCCTTCGCGAATGGGAGAAGGTGCCCGAAGGGCGGATGAGGGCCCTTGAATGGTTTACCTACAACAATCCCCGCTTCGCCAGATTTCGCATCAGATGACTAACCCCAAACGTCCATGGCTCCGCCACATTGGTCGCCATCATCCGGTTGGTTAGCGCCCCCAGTTCCTTCGATGACACCGTTACAATATCCCCCAGCTTGTGCGTGAACCCCTGGCCCTTCACATCGCGGTCCTCAATGGGCGCAAACAGCGTCCCCAAAAACAACACCGCGCCATCCGGGTATTGATGATGCGCATTCAGCATCTGGCCCACCAGATCAGCGGGGTCACGGCTGATCTTGGACATGTTCGACGAGCCGTTGAGCACATAGCCATCCTCGCCCTCCACCCGCAGCGAAAGCTGCATGTGGCGCACATGATCAAGCGTGAAGCCATCATCAAACAGCCGGATGAACGGCCCCAGCGCGCAGCTTGCATTGTTGTCCTTGGCCTTGCCAAGCAGCAATCCCGAACGCCCCTCGACATCGCGCAAATTGACATCATTGCCGAGTGTCGCCCCCACAATCTTGCCAGTGGACGCCACCACCACCACAACTTCGGGCTCTGGATTGTTCCAGCTTGAAATGGGATTGAGACCGGCATCCATGCCGTGGCCGACAGCGGCCATCACTTGGTTCTTGGTGAAAATCTCCGCATCCGGCCCAATGCCCACTTCGAGATATTGCGACCACACGCCCTTCTCAATCAGCACTTTTTTCAGCGCCATGGCTTGGGCTGAGCCGGGCTTCAGCTTGGAGAGATCATCGCCAATCAAATCCTCAATGCTGGCGCGAATTTCAACGGCAGCCTGCGGATTGCCGCGCGCCCGCTCCTCAATCACCCGCTCCAGCATCGATATGGCAAAAGTAACACCGGCCGCCTTGATCGCCTGCAAATCAATGGGAGCCAGCGCCCAGGGCTTTGTAGGGTCGCGTGTACCCGGCGCGGTATTGGCGAGAATGGCATCCAGACTCCCAAGGCTCTGGCCCTTGGCGTCTCGCGCTGCTGCGGCGGGATCGCCGGTCTCGCAAAGATCGCGCATGGTTGCGAAGCTCTGCGTGATGTCAACAGCGGTGCCCGCTTCAATCTTGACGACACTCGGTCCGCCAGCCGCAACGTTCCAGGCGCGCCCCACCAGCGCGCCCCTATCCGGCAGGCAGGCATCAGCCTTCAGCCACGCCGTCATTTTGTTCATCAGGGAAATTCCTTCCTGCCATTAGAGGCGGTGAACTCGATCGCAACACCCCACTCCAGAAAGCGGGCGACCTGCCCCTTCATCTTGCCCAACATCACCTTGCAGCCAATATCCGGCAGCACGTCAAGCATGATGTCAGCGCCCGTGGTTGAAATATCCAGAACCTTGCACGGATATTCGCGCCCATCCGGGAAAGTCAGCAGGGAGCCTGCCTCGCGCGCCTCTGTTTTGGCGGGAATCCGTTCAAGAGAGTTCAATAGTTTTTTCTCCAGATTACGCAGTTTTTCTTCGATGCGGCTGCGGCGGTTGCCAGAGAGTGAGAATGACACCTGAAATCCATCGCCAAGCGGTTCCCCAGTCAGAGCTTCAATACGGCCAAGTATTTCCACATACGACACAATCAATTGACCCGGAGGGGGCACATGCTCAGAAATAAAAACCGCGCCGTCAATGGTCAAATGCGATATCCGGCACGGATGCTCGCTTGAATCTGGCAGCATGTAGCGGCCAAACATGATCTTCTCGTGGTTAATTTTGCCAGTTGAGTCTGCGATCACGAATCTACTCCCCTGGGCATATGCTTAACACAAGATCAGCAGGAATTGCAAAGCCGTGGCCGTTACCGCGCCAGGCCTCCCTGAATGACGCTGAAAGCCCGGGCGCGCCCCGCGCTGGGCTGGGGCGCCACGCTGCGGACGCCTGCCAGCCCCAAAATTGCGATGCTGTCATAAACCAGGCGCGAAATGTCCTGAATTGGAAAGATGCCGCCAAAGATATGCATGCTCTCGCCGTCCTTGGCCCGGATCGGCACAGCAATCATTTCTGCATCAAAAGTCTCGCCAACGCTGGTTTGAAGGCGCAAGCGCAAGAGGCAGGGCTTCAAGGTGTCGAGTACGCCATTCAGCAATTGCCGCACAATATTGGTCTCGAAACGGTCAAAGTCCGCCAGCACGTCGGTTCCAGTCATTTCGCGGCGCAACATGGCGCAAATTCTGGTGCCCGCCAGGCGGAATCTGAAGCCGTTTCTGCGTTCCACAATCATCAGATCGGGTGCGATTGCGACAATCTGCTTCAGGTCCAGCTGGGCGCGGGAAGGGACCGCGCCATCAATGCACAGCCTCTCCCAATACCGCAGCAGGGTGCGGGTGGATTGATGCAGAGCCTCTGTTTCGACTTGGCTTGCGCCGGAGAGTTCGTTAACCAACATGTTTTAGCCCTGTCTCATTCGTGAACCTGTGCATCCCGCGATGCATGAGCCATGCCAGATGAAAAGGTTACAATTTGTCTCAATCTTTGAATGAAAGCCGCCACCCGCCAGCATTTCAGTCGCCGCCTGTTGTGCTTATGTTTGTAGCCATATTGGTGCTGATCCATGGCTTGCTTCAGTACGCCGGGGAAAGCTGGCAGGTGTGGAGCCTCTATGCGCTGGCTTTTATTCCTGCGCGTTTTACCGATGCCGCTTTCCCGTTGATCGCCGGGTCCGAGGCGTGGAGCTTTCTCACCTATGCGTTTCTGCAT
The DNA here is from genome assembly GCA_031416515.1 of Hyphomicrobiales bacterium. Lineage (GTDB taxonomy): Bacteria > Pseudomonadota > Alphaproteobacteria > Rhizobiales > Aestuariivirgaceae > Aestuariivirga. The sequence continues at coordinate 333 of JANOTU010000222.1, read as the reverse complement.
GGCGACTGGATGCACCTTGTATTCAACTGCCTGTGGCTCCTCATCTTCGGCACAGTTGTTGCCCGTTATCTGGGAGCCGCGCGGTTCTTGTTGCTGGCCATCATCTCGGCCATATTCGGCGCCGCCACAACATTGGCGCTGCACTGGGGCGAGGCCATCGTCATGATCGGGGCCTCGGGCGCTGTCTCAGGCTTGATGGCCGCGGCTGTGCCCATCATGTATGGCAGCGTGGCGCCACTTTCTCCCGCCGCACTTCTCATCCATCGCCGGGCCCTGATTTTCACGGCCGTCTGGCTGGTGATCACGCTGTTTTCGGGTGCCACCGGCTTCACC
>JANOTU010000221.1:0-1694 GCA_031416515.1 Hyphomicrobiales bacterium | reverse complement strand
GATCCGCGCGGCATTGGGCAACCCAACGCCTGACCGTCTATTGAAAATCGCCCAGGCCTTCCGCATGGGGGCCACCGTTGCTGAAATCTTCTCCTCCTGCAAATATGAGCCTTGGTTTCTGCGCCAGATCGAGGAACTGGTGAAGATGGAAGACACCATCCGTGAAAAGGGCATCCCCAAGGACGCCACCAATCTCCGCCGCCTCAAGGCCATGGGCTTTTCTGATGCGCGCCTTGCCGAACTGGTGAAATCCACCGAGACAAAAGTCAGCGCCCACCGCCGCAAGCTTGGCGTGCGCCCCGTCTACAAGCGCATCGACACCTGTGCCGCCGAATTCGCCTCGCCCACAGCTTACATGTATTCGACCTATGAGCAGGGCGATGAGGCGCGCCCCACCAACGCGCAAAAAATCATCATCCTGGGCGGCGGCCCCAACCGTATCGGCCAGGGCATCGAGTTTGATTATTGCTGCTGCCATGCTTGTTTCGCGCTCCATGATGCTGGTTATGAATCCATCATGGTCAACTGCAATCCAGAGACCGTCTCCACCGATTACGACACCTCCGACCGGCTGTATTTCGAATCCCTCACTGCTGAGGACGTGCTCGAAATCATCCACACCGAGCAATCCAATGGCACGTTGAAAGGCGTCATCGTCCAGTTCGGCGGCCAAACCCCGCTCAAGCTTGCAGCAGCGCTTGAAGCCGCCGGTGTCCCCATCCTCGGCACCACGCCAGCGGCAATTGATCGCGCCGAAGACCGCGAACAATTCGCCAAGCTGCTGAAAAAACTAAAGCTCCGCCAGCCCGAAAACGGCGTGGCCCGCTCTGCCGCAGAGGCCAAGAAAATCGCCAAGCGCTTGGGCTTTCCCGTGGTCATCCGCCCCTCTTACGTGCTGGGTGGCCGCGCCATGGAGATTGTGCGCGATGACGCGCAGTTGGAGCGCTACATCACCGAGGCCGTGGTCGTCTCCGGCGCCTCGCCGGTGCTGATCGACTCCTATCTCTCCAACGCCACCGAAGTCGATGTCGATGCCATCTGCGACGGCAAGGACGTATTTATCGCCGGTATCATGGAGCATATCGAGGAGGCCGGAATTCATTCCGGCGACAGCGCCTGCTCGCTCCCGCCCTATTCCCTCAAGGCCCCGGTCATCGCCGAGATGGAGCGTCAGACCAAGGTGATGGCGCTGGCCCTCAATGTCGTGGGGCTGATGAATGTGCAGTTCGCCATCAAGGATGGTCTGATCTACGTCCTCGAAGTCAACCCCAGAGCCTCGCGCACCGTGCCTTTTGTGGCCAAGGTCATCGGCCTCCCCGTGGCCAAGATCGCGGCGCGGGTGATGGCGGGCGAAAGCTTGGCCTCCTTCAAACTGAAAAACAAAAAGCTGAACCACGTCGCGGTCAAAGAAGCCGTCTTTCCCTTTAATCGCTTCCCCGGCGTGGATGTGCTGTTGGGCCCCGAGATGCGCTCAACCGGCGAGGTCATGGGCCTCGATGCCACATTCGACATGGCCTACGCCAAGGCGCAACTGGGGGCTGGCATGCGCATCCCCCACACCGGCACCGTCTTCGTCTCCGTCAAAGACCAGGACAAGCCGAAAATTCTTGCCCCCATCCGCAACCTCGTGAGCCTCGGCTTCAAAATTGTCGCCACCGGCGGCACCCAGCGCTATTTCGTCGAAAAGAACGTGC
>JANOTU010000220.1:0-3769 GCA_031416515.1 Hyphomicrobiales bacterium | reverse complement strand
AAAAAAAAGAACCGCCAGCTGGTTTGACCCCGCTTTGGCGAAGATCTTTGAGTGGATTTTACAAAGGCAGGCATTCTGGACAGCATTGAACAGCGCAAAGTTGCAGCGTGATATCTTCGATCTTGAACCCGCAATGCATGTCACTCAAGTAGATGAAGACTATCTTGATGATATCGCCACTGGCTTTGCGCAAGTTGTTGATTTGAAGAGCCCCTACACCGCTGGCCACAGTGAAAGAGTCACAGCCTATACCGACATTATTTCGAGAGTACTCAAGTTTCCGGAGGAACGTCGCCGCTGGCTTCGGCGCGCGGCGCTGTTGCATGATATTGGTAAACTGGGTGTCAGCAATGCTATCCTTGACAAGCCGGGTCGGCTCACGGCTTCCGAGTGGGTTATTGTGAAACAGCATCCAACACAGACAGAGCGCATTCTGTCGCGCGTCAAAGCCTTTGAGAATCTGGCCGCTGTCGCTGGCGCACACCATGAACGACTTGACGGCAAAGGCTATCCCAAAGGGTTGAAAGGCGACGAGATCAGGCTGGAGTCGCGAATTCTGGCGGTTGCTGACATCTTTGACGCTCTCACCGCCGAACGGCCCTATCGATCTGCCATGACAGTGCCATTGGCCTTTGAGACCATGGACAAGATGGAAGGTGTTCACATCGACGCGAACTGCCTTCGGGCCTTGAAACAGGGTTTTGACAGTTTGGTGGCTGTGCCTGCGGACACTAAACACAAATGAGGACCCTGCTTCAGCTTGCGACAGACAGCCACGCTGAATCTGGAAAACCGGCCTTGATGCAAATATTCTATGTTTGGGGTTCTGACTTTGAACTTCACTGAACATACTGCGCGCTCGCGGCAGCGAGCGATGCGCCGCGGGGCTCAGCTCAAGTGTCCCAATTGTGGCAAGGGACCGCTGTTCCGTAGCTATCTCAAAGTTGCCAGCCACTGCAATATTTGTAACGAGGAACTCCATCATCAGCGCGCCGACGATGCGCCGCCCTACTTCACCATGATGATTGTCGGGCACATTGTTGTTCCTGCCATGCTGGTTGTCGAAAGACTCTGGCAACCAGCCTTGATGTTTCATTTTGTCTTGTGGACCAGCCTCACACTCATCCTCACCTTTGCGCTCATGCCTGCAGTGAAGGGGGCCATTGTCGGGTTGCAGTGGGCGCTGCGGATGCACGGGTTTGGGCGTGACTGAACGCCCGCGTGATTCTGCCACCCTCATTCTGGTGCGGCGAGACGGCGCGACGAACCGCATACTCATGGGCCAACGCCATGGGGCCCACGCTTTCATGCCCAACAAATTTGTTTTCCCCGGTGGCCGTTTCGATGCCGCCGATTCCCGCGCCAAGACAGTGCGCGAACTTGATGCTGCGGTCATGGCCAAGCTGATGGCGCGGATGCGCGGGCGACCATCACGATCACGGGCGCGCGGTCTTGCCATCACGGCGCTGCGCGAGACGTTTGAGGAAACCGGCCTGCTGGTTGGACGGCGTAATCCCGACGAAGCCCCTGATCTCTCCGGCCTCATCTATTTCGCCCGCGCCATAACGCCACCTGGCCGCAGCAGGCGTTTTGACTCGCGGTTTTTTGTGGCCGATGCGGCGCAGGTGAGCAACCTTGATGCGCCGCCTCATGATGGCTCCGGGGAACTGCTGACCCTCAAGTGGTTTTCGCTGGAGGAAATCTTTGATCTTGACCTAGCGTCGATAACCAAGGATATCCTGATGCGGCTCCAGCCCTATCTCGACCGAGGCGAACTGCCGCCCCCAGATTGCGCAGTGAGTTTCCAGTTCTGGCGCGGCTCCTCCTGGAAAGTGGAAACGATTTGACAATTCGCGCTGGTTGCGGTCTACCCGCCTCAAATCCGCAACGGAGACTGAAATGGCCAAAGGCAATGTAATCAAGATCAAGCTGGCATCGACCGCCGACACCGGCTTTTTCTACGTAACCAAAAAGAATTCGCGCACCAAGACGGAAAAGATGTCGCTGATGAAATACGACCCCGTGGTGCGCAAGCATGTGGAATTCAAGGAAACCAAGATCAAATAGGTCTGGTTCCAGGAAGACAATAAAGGCACCGTGAGAGCGGTGCTTTTTTTATGCCCCCTCCCTCCGCTTGCGGGGGAGAAAAGCTTATGCGGCTTTGCTTTTGGGTTTTTTTGCAGGGGCCTTCTTTTTGGCCGGAGCTTTTTTCTTTGCCGCTGCTTTGCGCTTTTTCACCACGGGCTCTTTACCCGCCCGCGCCGCGATCAGCGACACCGCTTCTTCCATCGTGATCGCCAGCGGGTCCATGCCTTGCGGCAGGGTGGCATTGACCTTGTCATGCTTGACATAAGCGCCGTAGCGGCCCGACATCACTTGGATATTGCCGCCCCCATCTGGATGCGGCCCCAGATCTTTCAGCGCACCCTGCTTGGTGCGAACAAAGCCCTTGGCTTTCTTTTCCGCCAGCATATCCACCGCGCGGTTGATGCCGACGGTGAAGACCTCGTCGGGCGTATCGAGATTGGCATAGGTGCCGTCATGCAGCACGAAGGGTCCGAAGCGGCCAAAATTAGCAACGATTGGTTTGCCGGTTTCTGGATGCAGGCCGATTTCGCGGGGAAGCGAGAGCAGCTTGAGGGCCGCTTCCAGGGTGATGGTTTCAGGATTGGTGTTCTTGGGGATCGAGGCGCGGCGGGGCTTTTCGCCCTCCACCGCCTCGCCCAATTGCAGATAAGGGCCAAAGCGGCCCGAGCGGCGGGTGACCTTCTCGCCCGTCTCAGGATCAGCGCCAAGCTCAATGCCTTCGGAGGGCACCATGGCGGTTGAACCCGCCGTCATGGGCCGGGTGAATTTGCACTCGGGATAGTTCGAGCAGCCCACAAAGGAGCCAAACTTTCCCAGCTTCAGCGATAACTGCCCGGTGCCGCAGGACTGGCAAGCCCTGGCATCGCCGCCATCCTCGCGGGCGGGAAACACATGCGGCGCGAGCAGCACATTCAAGGCATCGAGCACGTTGGTCACGCGCAGTTCCTTGATGTCGCCGACCGCAGCGGTGAAACCCGTCCAGAAATCGCGCAGCACCTGCTTCCAGTTGATCTCGCCATTGGATACGCGGTCAAGCTGTTCTTCAAGATTGGCGGTGAAATCATATTCGACATAGCGCTTGAAGAAGCTCTCAAGAAAGGCCGTAACGATCCGGCCCTTGTCCTCGGGAATCAGGCGCTTCTTGTCGATGCGGGCATAGCCCCGGTCGCGCAAGGTGGATAGAATTGAGACGTAGGTTGAGGGTCGCCCAATGCCCAGCTCTTCCAGCTTCTTGATGATCGAAGCTTCGGAATAGCGTGGCGGCGGCTCGGTGAAATGCTGGTTGGCGGCAACGCTTGTGACGCCAATGGCGTCGCCCCGCGCCATGGCGGGCAGGCGGCGGGCCTCTTCATCTTCTTCATCGTCGAGGTCTTCGTGGTAAACTTTGAGGAAGCCGTCAAATTTGACAACCGTGCCATTGGCGCGGAACACATAGCGCTTGCCGTCTTTGCCATCGGCACCGAGATCAGCGGTGGTGCGCTCCATTTCAGCGCTTTCCATCTGGCTGGCGATGGTGCGCTTCCACACCAGCTCATAAAGCGCAAACTGATCGCCATCGAGAAGCTTGCGCACATCGCTTGGCAGGCGCGAAAGCTCGGTGGGGCGGATTGCTTCATGGGCCTCCTGGGCGTTCTTGGCCTTGGTGGTATAAACGCGCGGCGCCGAGGGCAGATAGGGTTCG
>JANOTU010000219.1:0-2838 GCA_031416515.1 Hyphomicrobiales bacterium | reverse complement strand
GGTGAAGCCTGCGTACTTCGCTTCTCTGCTTTGGGGAGAGGCGCAATGCCGGTTCCGGGCTTGGCTCCGCGTTGGGTTGGCCTGCCTTCCTGAACCCTCCCTGGCCGGATTTGAAAATAGTCCTTGACAGGGATTTTTTTGTTCGCCATACGTTCTCCATCCTCCCAGAAGGGGTTTCGTTCGCGACGGTGACCGGGATGGGAGGAATCGGCTCTTGACGCCAATGTGTATCGTGCGCATGGCGTCTGGCGGCTTCCGGGAGTTCAGGGGTGTCATGCCCTGGAGATCTGGGATTCGGGTTACGGAAGCGGAAGCGAACCACTATTCGCACGTTCCCCCGGAAGACCGAAAAGAGGCCGTAACGTGGGTGGCAGCTGAGTAGCGTAGCCAGCCGGGTGGCTCCCGGCAGTTTTTTTGCGAAAGGCCAAGCGCCCACGCAACCCTTCTTTTTCATCCGGTCTCCAATCGTCGGGACCACAGCAGGCACAGCTTTGCCTGCTGCCCTAAACCTCGCGCGCTCTGGCCATTCATCGGCATTGCGCTTAATACCGGGTTCACACCGCCAATGCCGGGGAGAGAGTGGATAATGCGCCTGCGTCCGGCATTGAGAATTCGGTCTGTCCATGCCACCATCGGATTTGGCCTGGCCATTGTCGCGGCGCTCACTTTTTTGCGCTGGACTGATCCCATTGCGCTCAGGGATATCCGCGACAGCACATTTGACCAGTATCAGCGCTTGTCACCGCGGCCAAACGAGGCAGTGCCGGTCCGCATTGTCGATATTGACGAGAAATCTCTCAAAGAGCTTGGCCAATGGCCATGGCCGCGCACACTTGTTGCCAAACTGCTGGCGCGCCTTGGTGAACTGGGGGCCGCCGTGGTGGCGTTTGATGTCCTGTTCTCCGAGCCCGACCGCATGTCGCCCAAAAACATTCTGGCGGCGGCGCCAAACATTGATGCCGAATTGCTGGCCAATCTTCCTGACAATGATCAGATTTTCGCAGCCGAAATCGCCCGGCAGAGTGTTGTCCTGGGCTTTGCTGCCGCCCCCAATGGCCAGGACAAGCCGGGCGTCAAAGCCGGTTTCGCCTTCACCGGCGAGAGCCCGTTGCAGGCTCCACCTCACCTCGTCTCAGCCACTGTCCCCTTGCCGATGCTCGCCGAACCCGCCGATGGCCTGGGCGACATCAGCATGAACCCGGAACAGCGCACCGGCGTGGTGCGCGCCATTCCGTTGTTTTTCTCAGACGGCGCCCAGCTCTATCCGTCCCTCACACTGGAAGCGCTTCGCGTGGCCCAGGGCGCATCCACCTATATCCTTGCCAATGCCCCCGAACGGCCCAACTCAATTGGCGTCGTCAAGGTGGGCGCATATGAGATACCGACAACCGCCACGGGCGCTCTCTGGATGTATATGAATCCGGAGCGCGCCGACCGGTATATCTCCGCCTCCGACATTCTGACCGCGCCCGCTGAAAAACTGGCTCCCCTGATTGCAGGGCAGATTGTCTTCATTGGAACATCGGCTGCCGGGCTGCTCGACATCCGGGCGACGCCGCTTGGCAAGAATGTTCCCGGCGTTTCGATCCATGCGCAAGCCGTTGAGCAGATTCTCACCGGGCGCTTTCTCAGCCGCCCTGACTGGGCCGATGGTCTGGAAGTTCTGAGTGTCGCCCTGCTGGGCGTCATGGTGGTCATGCTGATTACGTTTTTGCCACCCTGGATCGCGGTCATCGCCGGCTCGGTTGTCGCCGGAGGTGTGGTGTTGGTTTCCTGGGTCGTGTTTCGTCAGGCTGGCATACTCCTTGATCCGGTATTTGCCGTGGGAACCGCGCTGATCACCCAGTTTGGCGCCATCGGCTTCCGCTTCCTGGTGACCGACAGTGAGCGCCGCCGCATCCGCCGCGCCTTCGGCCAATATGTCTCGCCCAGCGTCCTTGCCCGGGCGGAAGAACAGACTGATGGCCTGAGCCTTGGTGGCATCGACCGCGAGGTGACCCTGATGTTCATGGATGTGCGCAATTTCACCACCATCAGCGAGGGCATGGCGCCGACAGATCTTGTCAGCTTTCTCAACAAGCTGCTCAGCGGCCTCAGCCGCCATGTCATGGAAACCGAGGGCACGCTCGACAAGTTCATCGGCGATTCAATCATGGCCTTCTGGAACGCGCCCGTTGACGTGGCCCAGCACACTGAAAAAGCTGCCCGCTGCGCGCTGGCCATGCGGCAGACCTTGCGCGAGATGAATGACAGCAATGCCTTCGGCATGGATCAGCCGATCGCTTTTGGCGTGGGGCTCAACACCGGCATTGCCTGTGTGGGCAACATGGGTGCGGAAAGTCGTTTCAACTATTCAGCGGTGGGTGACGCCGTCAACACGGCGGCCCGCATCGAGTCCGCGTCAAAGGATATCGGATTTGACCTGCTCATCTCTGAGACTTCGGCACGGCAATTGCCGGAATTCGCCCTCCTCGACGCCGGCTCACACGCGCTGAAAGGCAAGTCCGAACATCTGCGCTTGTTCCTGCTGGTCGGCGACGAGAACCTGGCCAGCACCGCAGCATTTCAGGACTTGCGTGCCGCCCACGACCGATACCTTGGAGATCCAGGCGAGTCACTCCTTGCAGAGGCAATCAGATTGGCGAATGCGGTCATGCCGGAGCTGAGAAAATTCTATTGCAAGTTGAGTGAAGAACACGCAAAAGGATTCGACTCTCGGGTGAATGTTTGATACTATTATGCACTGTACCATTTCAGGGAGCACGCATCATGAAACGTATTATGATTCTTGCAATGATTTTGGCGACACCATTGACGATGTGGAACGCTGCCGCATCG
>JANOTU010000218.1:0-6977 GCA_031416515.1 Hyphomicrobiales bacterium | reverse complement strand
GACATTGAAACTGTTCCGCAGTTCCCAAGGCATGATGAGCTGTCGCCTGCCATGAAGGACCTGTGGGAGAGCCTCACGAACTCTTTAGGGTGAGGCCAGACTCAACCTCCGAAGACAAGATAACCCTGGCACTGGAGGTTTTGCTTGATCCAAACATACGTGATCCGTACGGACAAGAAAAGAAACTAACAACGACAAGGCTACGATACGAAGTCGTTATCCAGAAACGGATCGAGAATGGCAGTTTGGAGCGGGTGTATGTCGTTAGTGAAACGGCAAAACATATTTCAAAGCGCGACGACAGGCTTTTCAAATACTACAAGAAGGCAGACCATGGGCAATTGTCGAAATTCGCATTTGTTGGCACTCGGAAAACGCCTTTTCTGTCGGTGAGCGACGACGAAGGATCATCGAGGGAAATACTGATTCATCAGGACGGGACCCAAGGAAGAATCAGACATTTGCCCGCCGGGGAAGCTGAAGCCACAGCAATTTCCACCATCAGGACAGCAACTGAGTTTCCTCACTTGTTTGCATTGCGCGAGGAATTGGCTTCGCTGCGGTATTTGCAGTTGGAGCCCTCTGCGGAAAGAAAACCCAGCGACATCCTAGCGGCCGACCGGCTCGAACCTGATGGATCGAATTTAGCCGCTGTTCTGGCGCGTATTGAAAAGGAGACCTCCAGACCGGAAAGACCGAAAGGCGTGATTGAAGATATCAGGGCGGACTTGGCCGACCTTATTCCCGGTATTGTTGATCTGGACACAGAAAGAAATGAGGCGGCGCGCGAATACAGGCTTTTCCTGCGAACCAAAGAGGGATTGCGCCTGAGTTCGCGCGTGGTGTCTGACGGCACGTTGCGAATTCTGGCGCTTCTTGCCGTTTTGCATGATCCAAAACGCAAAGGTGTGATTTGCTTTGAGGAGCCTGAGAATGGAATTCATGAGTCAAGACTGATTGGCTTGATAAGGATATTGCGGGATTCCTGCACCAATCTGGCCGGAAGCCCAGGCGGCGAGGACGCAGAACCACTCACCCAAATAATTGTCAACACCCATTCACCTGTGGTGATATCTTGTTTGTTGGACAACGAAATTATTGTAGCCGACACTGTCACAGCAATTTCCGATCGTGGATTGGGCAACTCTCGAAAGACCAGAATGCGGACTGGCGTCTCACCAATTGGTGATTTGTTCGAGCCAAACAGCAATCTTACGCGATTTGAAATAGACCGGCTGCTCAGGCGGAACAAAGACTTTGCCGCATGACTAAGTACTTGACGCTCGCGCTATATGCCGGGGGTCCCAGCGACCATGAATTCCTGCAGCCAGTCATTCAGCGAGTTGTATTCCAGTGTGCCAATTCAAAAACTCAGGAATCTGTGGAGGTAGCGGATCAGTTCATTCGACCAGAAGCCGTTGATGCAAATGGAAGGGTTGACAAAATTGACGGCATGTTTGCCCCTGCCCTGTCCGCACTCAGCCTGCTTTTCATTCATGCCGATGGCGCCGGAGACGCGGCGTCAGCGTTTCGAAACAACATTGATCCGGCTATGCAAAGACTTTTGGCGCGAAGGCCGGGCGGCGATACCGCATTCGTTGGAATTGTTCCGGTGCGTGAAACCGAAGCTTGGGCGATATCGGACGCCGAAGCTGTCAGGAATGTTCTTGGCGTGAGCTGGTCTCCGGTGGAAATTGGTTTCCCGGCCACTCCGCTCGAAGCAGAGAAAATTCAAGATCCCAAGAGCATGCTGCGAATGGCACAGCAGAAGGCAGTTGGAGTACGCAAGAAGAGGCTTCCGCCTATTATGGGGCTGTTGGGAGAGAAAGTCAGCTTGGACCGGTTGCGCCAAATGCCGTCGTTCTGCCGCTTTGAAGGGGACTTGGAAAGGGCATTGGAACAGTTGTTGAGGCATTGACCGCGTCTGCGCTATTCCATCCCCGCCACGCGCAGCCCCTTGATATAGCGGCCGAGCAATGGCGCTTGTATGAATTTCATGGCATCGGTCATCAAAGCCAAGGTCTTGGCGGGCGGAGACAGGTGAATTTTTCCAGGGCGTCGCGGGCGCTTGCAAGATCGCCGGCGCAGGCTCGGTATACAGTCTGATCGTGGCAGGGCCAGGGCGCTCGTCCAGCACCATCAGGCGATAGCGCTCGGCTTGAAGGCAAAGAGATCAAGCAGGGAGAGCCGTTCGGCGCGCGCCAATGACACCAGCACTTCTTCCGGCTGGCCCACATAGAAATTCGGCCCGCATCCACGCCCAGGCGGGATTGGGATCGATGTTGATGGCGCGCTCGTCATGCTCCACCAGCCGCGTCGAGTTTGCAACATCAAGAAGAACGATGGGCTCCAGCCAACGCTCATTTTTGGCTGTGGCCACCACGGGGCCTCTCTACCTGCCAAAATAAATCATGGATGAGGTGCCAGAGGACTTGAAGTGTGGACGTGCCTTCGCCAGAGTTGCAAAAACTCTGAGGCGCACGGCGGGGAATATCATGACTATTGCGGTATTTGGCAGCATCAACATGGATATCACCGCCTATATGGAGCGGCTGCCCAAGCCTGGAGAGACGCTGCAGGGACGCGAATACAAGCTGGGCCTCGGCGGCAAGGGGGCCAATCAAGCGGTGGCGGCGCGAAGGCTTGGCAGTGATGTCAGGTTCATCTGTCGTCTGGGGGCGGATGATTTTGCTGAAAGTGCGGCGCGCGAGCTCAGGACTTACGGGGTTGATCTTAATCTGGTCTTGCGCGATGCGAAGGGGGCCACGGGCATTGCCATCATCAATGTGGGGGAGAGTGGCGAAAATTGTATATCCCTGATTGGCGGCAGCAATCTCAAATTGGATCAATCGGATGTAGCGCGCGGCAGCTCCTCGCTCGCAAGTGCGAAGGTTCTTTTGCTCCAGCTTGAAGTGCCGCTGGCAGCCTCGCTGCAGGCTGCGGCGATTGTCCGGCAGCATGGCGGCATTGTCATTCTTGATCCCGCTCCCGCACCCCGAGAAGGATTGTCACAGGCTGTGCTGCAAGGCGTCGACATCATCACGCCCAATGAAAGCGAAGCTGCGTCCATTCTCGGGTGGCATCCAGAAACTCTGGATGATGGCCTTGAAGCCGCGCAGGAACTGAGAAAAAAAGGCGCGGCCACGGCCATAGTGAAACTGGGCGCCAAAGGTCTGGCGGTTGCCTCCGCTGATGCAGCAGGCATCATCGCGGCATTCAAGGTCGATGCCATTGACACAGTGGCAGCGGGTGATTGCTTCAATGGGGCGCTTGCCCACGCTTTGGAGAAAGCAATGCCGATCATGGACGCAGCGCGTTTTGCAAGCGCTTGCGCCGCCCTTTCCACCACGCGAAAAGGTGCGGCAAGCGCCGCGCCCACGCTTGCCGAGGCCGAAGCCTTGCTTGCGCAGTACTAACCCCGCGCCATCAAATCCCTGTTTGTCAAGTATTGCATTCCGTGGTCGGATGATTTTAATTGGAAAATCTTTTCAGGCTCAGGTAGTGTTTTTGGAGCCACTCCCGGTTTGGGGGAGAGGGTAATTCAATCGCGCAAATCCGGGCAACGGATTGCAAATGGGAGCATTGAAACGCAAGGCGATTGCGCCTACGGTTCATGCGGCAGGAGACAGGGCATATGACGGTCAACAAGGACGTGAAGCAATTCACACGCTCACCATCGCATCTGCTGAAACGCGCTGCGCAGTTTTCCAATCACATCTACATGGAGGAAGTGGGCAAGTCCGGACTCACACATCGTCAGTTCACGGTGCTTCTGGCTGTTGACAGCAATGACGGCAAGAGTCAGACCGATCTTGTGAAAATCACCGGCATTGATCGCTCAACGCTTGCCGATCTGGTGGCCCGGCTTCTCTCGCAAGGCTATCTGCAGCGCCGCCGCACCAAGGATGATGGCCGCACCAATGCCATCCGCATCACTCCCATAGGCAAGAAAATGCTGCGCACCGCGCAACCGGGCGCTGACGAAGTGGACCGCCAGCTTTTGTCGCTGGTGCCAAGTCCAGACCGCAAAAGCCTGCTTGACAATCTATCCTTGCTTGCCGCCGAAATGGACAAGATCGAGGAAAAGCAGCCCCTTGTGCCAATTCGCAAGATCAAGGCCCGCAAGCGCGCCTGATTATTTGAGCGGCGTCCTGGCTTTTTCAATTTCAGTTTTGAGTGTGCCGGCCATGCCTCCTGACGTGAGCGGGCCAATCCATTTATAACGGATCAGGCCCCTGCCATCGACCACATAAGTCTCCGGCACGCCGTAAACCCCCCAGTCAACAGCAGCGCGCCCCGCTTCATCAGACACGATTGCCGCATAGGGTTGGCCAAGCGAGCCCAGGAAGCGGCGCGCATTCTCAGGCTCATCCTTGTAGTTGATCCCGAAAAGCTGGATGTCGGCGCGCTTGGAGAGTTCCATGAGCAACGGATGCTCAATGCGGCACGGCCCGCACCATGAGGCCCAGACGTTGACAATGGTCACACCGCCCGACTTCAAATTGGCGGCATCAAAGCCGGGAACACCTAAGTCCTTGATAGGGCCAAGCTGGAATTCAGGAACGGGCTTGCCGATCAGCGCCGAGGGCAACTGCGATGGATCGCCCGAAAGACCGCGAAAGAACAGCACGGCAAGGCCTGCAAACAATGCCAGGGGAAGCAATGTCAACCAGCGCCGCGCCGTCACGGTCTGTCCTCAAGCCGCAGAGCTTCAGCCCGCAGCATGCGGTCGCGCGCGATGATCCAGGTGATCAAGCCACCAAGCACGATTGCGGAAATCGCATAGGCTGCCACAACATATCCTGTGTGCTCCATCAGCGCTCTCCTGCTTGCGCAATGCGGATTTGCCTGATCTTTCGCGCAGTGATTTCTGTGCGAATCGAGGTGAGATGCAGCGCCAGAAACAGGAATGTGTAAGCCAGCCCCATCACCAGCAAGGGCCACAGCATGGGCGCTGCGATTGTGGGACCATCCATGCGAAACACGCTTGCTGGCTGGTGCAGGGAGTTCCACCACGTCACCGAAAACTTGACAATGGGGATATTGATCACCCCCACCAGCGCCACCACCCGCGCGATCATGGCGGCCCGGTGCGGCTCGTCAATGGCCTGCCACACCGCCATGTAGCCGATGTAAAGCAGGAACAGCACAAACATCGAGGTGAGCCGCGCATCCCACACCCACCACGCCCCCCACATGGGTTTGCCCCAGAGCGATCCAGTGGCCAGCGCCAGAAAACAGAACGCAGCGCCAATGGGAGCTGCGGTTTTCGCTGCGGCATCGGCAAGTGGATGGCGAAACACGATTGCAACAACACTCGCCAGCGCCATCACTGCATAAACCATCAGCGCCATCCACGCGGCAGGCACATGCACATACATGATCCGCACCGTCTCGCCCTGCTGGTAATCAGCAGGCGAGGTGACCAAGGCTCCATAAAGCCCAACGCCAAACAGGCCCAAGGTGATCGCCCAGACATAGGGCAGCACGGCATTGGCGATGCCAAGAAAGCGGGCGGGATTGGCGAGATATTGCATAACCGGGTTCTAGTCCAAATCACTCATTGTAAATAAGACCGCAATGCCGCAGCCGCTGCAATGGGCGACAGCACCAGGCTGGCCAGCGCCAACGCCGCCAGTATCAGCAAGGACGGTGTGGCGATATCAGGGCCGCTGCCGGGTGCCACTGAGGCTGACACGCCAAAAATCATCACCGGGACATAGAGCGGTAAAACCAGGAGCGACACCAGCAGGCCGCCGCGCCGCAAGCCAACCGTGACCGCAGCGCCGATTGAAGCCAGCAGCGAGAGAGCGATGGAGCCCAGCGCCATGGCGATGGCCAATGGCCAAATCGCGGCTGGCTCCAGATTGATCAGAAAGCCCAGCAGGGGTGCGGCAAGCCCCAAAGGCAGGCTGGTTGAGAGCCAATGCGCTATCGCCTTGGCCAGCGCCACCAGCTCCAGCGACACCGGCCCCATCGCCATCACATCAAGCGAACCATCTTCATAATCCTGCTGAAATATCCGGTCGGCGGACAACAATACCGACAGAAGCAGGGCGATCCACAAGGCTCCCGGAGCCAGCTTCTGAAGCAGCGCCTGGTCAGGCCCAAGTCCAATGGGCAAGAGCACAACCACCGTCAGAAAAAAACCCAGCGCCGTGCCCACGCCGCCCCCCTGGCGGACCGCGAGCACAAGGTCACGCCTGATCAGCGCCCAGATCAGGCTCATGACCGCCCACCAAGATCAAGGCGGACGTCAGGCTCCAGGCCCAAGCTCACATGGGTGGCGGCGACAATCAGGCCGCCCTTGGCCAAATGCTTTGCCATCGCGACCTCAAGGCGTTGCAGCGAAACTTGGTCAAGGCCGACTGTCGGCTCGTCCAGCAACCAGATGGCGCGCGGCACTGCGACGAGGCGCGTCAGCGCCAATCGGCGCTTTTGGCCCGCTGACAAAAATCCTGCCGGATAGCCGCTGAGCCTTGTCAGATCAAATGCAGCCAGCGCCGCCTCGGTTTCACCGCCGCCCAGAAATGCCGACCAGAAGGATATATTCTCGGCCGCCGTGAGCGCTGACTTCACCGCCTCATCGTGCGCCACCAAATGCGCCTGCTGGCCTATCGACAGATCGGCATGACCACCATCGAGCTGGATTGAGCCCTCGCTCGCCTCATTCAATCCGGCAATGAGCCGCAACAGCGACGACTTTCCCGAACCATTGGGCCCGGTGATCTGCATCAATTCGCTGGCTCTCACAGCAAAGGAAATGGCGCGGAAGACCACCCGCCCTCCGCGCTCGCAAGCCAGCCCGTCAGCTTTGAGTCGCAGTGTCATTCAACGTATTGATTATATAATATTTCCCGATAGGGGTAGGGAAGGGCTTTCGCCCTCCCCTCCCTCCGAACCGTACGGGCGGTTTTCCCGCATACGGCTCTCCAGTCGATGGTTTATCCACATCGGGAGTGCCTTGCTTGCCACCG
>JANOTU010000217.1:0-2109 GCA_031416515.1 Hyphomicrobiales bacterium | reverse complement strand
GGTGGCGACCATTGCCGCGCTGCCGCTGGGTGTGGCGCTCGCATGGGTGCTGGCGCGCCGTGAGTTCTGGGGGAAAACCGCGCTCAACGGCCTGGTGCATCTGCCGCTGGTGCTGCCGCCCGTGGTGACTGGCTATCTGCTGCTGTTGGCCTTTGGCCGCAAAGGCCCCATGGGGGCCTTGCTTGAGCAATGCTGCGGCTTCGTATTCTCGTTCCGCTGGACGGGGGCCGCGCTTGCCGCTGCCGTGATGGGTCTGCCACTGATGATTCGCGCCATCCGGCTCACCATCGAATCCGTGGACCCCAGGCTGGAACACGCGGCCGCAACCCTGGGCGCATCGCCATGGCGGATATTCTTCACCATCACCCTGCCGCTGGCGGCGCCGGGCCTCATTGCCGGCAGCATCCTCGCCTTTGCCAAGGCGCTGGGCGAGTTTGGCGCCACCATCACCTTTGTCTCCAGCATTCCCGGCGAGACCGAAACCATCGCCCTGTCGATCTACACGCTCACGCAAGTGCCTGGCGGCGACGATGCGATATTGCGGCTGGCCGCCGTCTCTGTGGTTATTTCGCTCGCGGCCCTCGCAGCATCTGAGATCATGGCGCGGCGCTTGAGCAACCGTGTGGCGGGCTTTTCATGATTGATGTCACCATCAAACTCTCGCGCGCAGGGTTCAATCTTGATGTGAGCTTCAGCGCGGGAACAGGTGTCACGGCGCTGTTTGGACCATCAGGCTCCGGCAAGTCCACGATTCTGGGCGCCATTGCCGGATTGGAGCGGCCCCAGCAGGGGTTGATCCGCGCAGGCAGCGAGGTGTTTTTCGATTCGGACAAGGGCATCAATCTTAGCCCCCACCACCGCAACATCGGCTACGTGTTTCAGGATGCGGCCCTCTTTCCGCACATGAGTGTCGCGCGAAATCTGCGTTATGGCAGCAGAAATGATTCTGGCTTCGAGAGAATCGTTGCGCTTTTGGGCCTGCAAAAGCTTCTTGAGCGCAGGCCTGCAAAACTTTCCGGCGGCGAGCGCCAGCGCGTGGCCATCGGCCGGGCCTTGCTTTCCAATCCACGCCTCGTGCTCATGGATGAGCCGCTGGCAGCGCTTGATACCCCGCGCAAGCAGGAAATCCTGCCTTACATCGAATCGCTGAACGCGGAATTCCAACTCCCCATCATCTATGTATCCCACGCTGTTGATGAAGTGGCGCGTCTTGCGGATGAGGTGATTGTCATCGAAGCCGGCCGCATTGTGTCCCAAGGCCCGCCGGAACGCGCCCTCTCACCGCACGAATCACGCTTTGACCGCATTTCGATCCTGCAGGGCAAGGCCGGAGCCTATGATGAAGTCTACGGCCTCACCTCTCTGGCTCACGCCGCAGGTGCCATCACCATCGCGGCCAGGCTTGAAGAGGGCCGCGACACCAAAGTTGTGATCAGGGCGACGGATGTGACACTGGCCAGCGCCGCGCCGCAGCATTTGAGCATGCGCACCGCTCTCCAGGGCCATGTGGCCGCAATTGAAGTTTCCAGTGGCCCGGTGGCGATTGTCACTGTGGCGCTGGCCGGTGGTCAGATGCTGGCCGCCGCCGCCACACGCAAGGCCATTGACGATCTGGGACTGGCGCAAGGTTCGCCCGTGTGGTGCCTGATCAAGGCCGTATCAATCGACGAGCGCTGGTTGAACGCGACCTGATGCCAGAGTTCATCGGGATTGACCTTTATCATCCTCCCACGGGCCAAGGGAGTCACACATCTTTTCGGATGTCGCTCAAACTCTTGTCTGACCGTCGAAATAAGCATGCAATGCCAACGGCCAGAAGAATTGACACACTCATCACAAATTCCCGTCACCCCAGCGAAAGCTGGGGTCCAGCTAACTGGCTGACCCGGATCATCAATTCAAACAAAAGCGGGACCCCAGCTTTTGCTGGGGTGACGGAAACTGGGGCAAGGATGGGTCAATTCTTCCGCCAGTTGGTATCAGCCGCAGCGCGGCACAGGCATCGGCACCTTTGCACGGCGCTGATACGCGGTTGGGGTGTGCCCGCGCAGAAAGCGTATTCGGGTCGTTGGCGACTAGTGGGCCAATGCTGTCAGACGCGGCTATACC
>JANOTU010000216.1:0-4395 GCA_031416515.1 Hyphomicrobiales bacterium | reverse complement strand
TGCTCGCGCGGCGTGTAGGCGCGGAGCGCATGTTGAACGCGGTTGCCCATCTGGGCGAGCACACCTTCAGGAATGTCGAGGGGATTCTGCGTCACAAAGTAAATGCCAACGCCCTTGGAGCGAATCAGCTTCACCGTCTGTTCGATTTTCTGCAACAGGCCTGTAGGGGCATCGGCGAACAGCAAATGCGCTTCGTCAAAGAAGAACACCAGCCGGGGCTTTTCGGGATCGCCCACTTCGGGGAATTCCTCGAAGATCTCCGACAACAGCCACAGCAAGAAGGTTGCGTAAAGCTGCGGCGAATTGATCAACTTGTCGGCGGCGAGGATGTTCATATAGCCCTTGCCGCCCGTCGTGGTCCGCATCAGGTCCTTGATATCAAGCGCCGGCTCGCTGAAGAACTTGTCGCCGCCCTGCTCTTCAATCACCACAAGGCGGCGCTGGATGGCGCCGATGGTGGCATCATTGACATTGCCGTATTCGGTGACGACTTCCTTGCCGCGGTCCGCGAGATCTTTGAGCAGCGCCCGAAGGTCTTTGAGATCAAGCAGCAGCAAGCCTTCTTCATCAGCGATCTTGAAGGCGATGTTCATTGCCCCTTCCTGCGCGTCGGTCAGCCCCATGAGGCGCGACAGCATGAGCGGGCCCATTTCGCTGATGGTGGTGCGAATGGGGTGGCCCTGCTCGCCAAACAAATCCCAGAAAATTGTCGGCACGGCCTCAAAGCCATAGTCATCAAAGCCAATTTTCTTGGCGCGCTCCAACAGAAAATCCCTGGGCTCGCCCTTCTGCGAAATCCCGGAGAGATCGCCTTTTACGTCAGCTGCGAATACCGGAACCCCGGCATTGCAGAAGCCCTCCGCCAGAATTTGCAGCGTCACCGTCTTGCCGGTGCCGGTGGCCCCCGTCACCAGACCATGGCGATTGGCCAGCGCCAGCAGCAGCTCCTCACGCTTTTCACTTTGGCCCACAAAAACAGCGGTATCGGACATGATCAGGATTCTCCACGGGTTTATCAGCGCTATCTGCCATAAGCGCGGATTTAAGGAAACAGGTGTTTGCAACGCCCGCCTGCCCCGCTAGTATTTGGCAATGAAACCACTTTATGGCCGGATACAGGGACCACGCGCTGACCGCGACAGGGTTGCGCCCTGGATCGTATATGCCCGCGTTGATCACCCCGATGCCGCGCGCGCCAATGCGCAAGCTCTGGATGACCTGGAAAATGGCGCTGCGGGGCTGGCGCTGGTTTTCAAGGATCATCCTGCGGCGCGGGGTTTTGGCATTGCTGCAAAAGATTTGAACCGCGTGCTGGAGGGTGTGCGGCTTCACGCCATTTCGCTTCGTCTTGAGGGCGATGGGGCGCAAGCCTTCGCTGATTATGTGGCCAGCCAGCCGATTGACCCATCGCGCCTTGATGTCTCGTTCAGCCACGCTGGCGCGCCCGGATTCCGCGGGCCGTTTTCTGAAGCTGATGGACGCGCCCTCCATGAACAAGGCGGCACGCCAGCGCAGGAGCTTGGCATGGTTCTCGCCAAGGTCGCGAAAGCGAGCGAGATCGGTGTGACACTCGCTGCTGATCAGGATATGTTTGCGACGCTGGCCAAATTCCGCGCCATGCGGATCTTGTGGCGCCGCCTGCGCGGCGATGCGCCATGCCGCATTCATGCTGAAACAAGCTGGCGGATGATGGCGAAGCTTGATCCCCACAGCAATATCCTGCGCGCCTGCGCCGCTGTCTTCGGGGCCGGACTGGGGGGCGCTGATTCAATCTGTGTCCTGCCGTTCTCGCTGGCCCAGGGCCTGCCCAATGACTTTGCGCGGCGCATCGCTCGCAATGCGCAATCGGTGCTGCTGGAAGAATCCAATTTGTGGCGCGTGTCTGATCCAGCCTCAGGAGCAGGCTATGTTGAAACGCTGACCCAGGAACTCTGCGAGGCCGCCTGGGCGATCTATCAGGGCGGCGAAAGTCCACTGCTTGATCCGCCGACGACGACAAGCCTGCCAATCATCGGCACCAGCACCCACCAACTCCCCCGCGAAGCCGCTCCTGAAATTGAAACTCAACCGCCGTCACCCCGGCGAAAGGTGGGAGCCACCTTTTCACTTCGCGGAGATGCCGGCGTGTGGGAAACGGCGGAGGGGATAAGGATCAAGACAGCCTACTCTGCTGCGGACGCACCCAATTTTACTGAAACACTGCCCGGCGCCGCACCCTATCTGCGCGGCCCCTACGCCAGCATGTACACAACCCAACCCTGGACCATCCGGCAATATGCGGGCTTCTCAACGGCTGAAGATTCAAACGCCTTCTACCGGCGCAACCTGGCGGCGGGCCAAATGGGGCTTTCCATCGCCTTCGATCTCGCCACCCATCGCGGCTATGATTCCGATCATCCACGAGTGGCTGGCGATGTCGGCATGGCCGGCGTGGCGATTGACTCGATCTACGACATGCGCACCCTGTTCGATGGCATCCCGCTCGACAAGATGAGCGTGTCGATGACCATGAATGGCGCAGTGCTGCCGATCATGGCCCTCTATATTGTGGCGGGCGAGGAACAGGGTGTGGCCCCGGAGAAACTCTCAGGCACCATCCAGAATGACATCCTCAAGGAATTCATGGTGCGCAACACCTATATTTATCCGCCAGGGCAATCGCTGCGGATCGTCTCGGACATTTTCAAATACACCTCGCAGCACATGCCCAGGTTCAACTCGATCTCGATCTCGGGCTATCACATGCAGGAAGCGGGGGCGACCGCCGATCTTGAACTCGCTTACACATTGGCGGACGGCCTCGAATATGTCCGCGCTGGAATTGCCGCTGGCCTCAACATTGATAAATTTGCGCCCCGGCTGTCTTTTTTCTGGGCTATCGGCATGAATTTTTTCATGGAGGTGGCCAAGCTCCGCGCCGCGCGCGTCATCTGGTGCGAACTGATGCAGCGCTTCGGCCCCCAAGACGAGCGCTCCCTGATGCTGCGAACCCATTGCCAGACCAGCGGCTGGAGCCTCGCGGCCCAGGATGTTTTCAACAATGTGACCCGCACCTGCATCGAGGCGATGGCGGCCACCCAGGGCGGCACACAATCGCTGCACACCAACTCACTTGACGAGGCCATGGCGCTGCCCACCGATTTCTCCGCTCGCATCGCCCGCAACACGCAATTGTTCTTGCAGCACGAGGCGGGAACCTGCCGCGTCATTGATCCCTGGGGCGGCAGTTATTTTGTGGAAAAGCTCACCACTGATCTGATGGCCAAGGCCTGGGCCCATATCAACGAAATCGAAAGCATGGGCGGCATGGCCAAGGCGATCGAGGCCGGGACGCCGAAGCTTCGCATCGAAGAGGCTGCCGCGCGAACCCAGGCGCGGATTGATTCGGGCGAGCAGACAGTTGTCGGCGTCAACAAATTTGTGAGTGCGGACGAGCAGACAATCGACATCCTGAAGATCGACAATTCCTCCGTGCGGGCGAGGCAGATCGAGAAACTGCATCGCCTGCGTCAGACACGCAATGAAGATCAGTGTACGGAGCACCTGCGCAGGCTCGCGGAGGTGGCGCGCACCGGCGAGGGCAACCTTCTCGCCGCCGCCGTGGACGCCGCCCGCGCCATGGCGACCGTTGGCGAGATGACATCAGCCCTCGAACAGGTCTGGCCCCGCCATCAGGCCAGGACGAAAGTGATCAGAGGCATCTATGCCGCAACGCCCAAGGACACCCACAAGCTCGACCAAGCCCGGCGCAGCGTCGCCGCCTTCGTGGAAGCCTGCGGCCGCGCGCCCGCCATCCTTGTCGCCAAGATCGGCCAGGATGGCCACGACCGCGGCCAGAAAGTCATCGCCTCCGCTTTTTCTGATATCGGGTTCGACGTGAAGATCGGGGCACTCTTTGCAACACCGGAAGAAGTCGTGGCCCGCGCCCTGGCAGAAAACGTGCATGTGGTGGGCGTGTCATCGCTTACAGCCGGCCACCTTGCTCATATCCCGGCGCTGAAAGCGGCATTGGCGAAAGTCGGCCGCGCCGATATCCTTGTTGTCGTAGGTGGCGTGGTGCCGCCGCAGGATGCGCAAGCCTTGCGGGACATGGGGGTCGCAGCGCTGTTCCCGCCGGGCACCGCCATACCAGAAGCAGCGCAAACCCTGATTGATCTCCTCAACCAGCATCTGGGCTACGCGCAGTTGCGCAGCGCGTAGACTTGCCCTCGGCAGATGACTTCAGCGATGATGGGATTGGTCATGCGCGTTCCTTGGTGCCAGAAAATACCACGCGAAGGCCAACAGTTGCAGGCCCAGGAAAAACCCGATGGCCCAACTGTAGCCGCGCGGATCATAGCCCGCAGCGCTGGCCGGAAACAGGCCAATGATCAATCCCACCAGATATTGCGCGGC
>JANOTU010000215.1:0-2209 GCA_031416515.1 Hyphomicrobiales bacterium | reverse complement strand
ATCCCGATGGCCTGTTCATCAAGGAGCGCTTCATTTCCGAAGATGAGTTTGCGGCTCAGTCGGCCGAATGGCGCAAGCTCACGCAAGCCTCGCAGGAAATTGCCGCCGATCTGTTCAAGGGCAAATGGCAGGTTGCGCACGAGAGCGCGGCTGACGGCGCAAACCTGACCGGGAACGCCAGGATCAATGCGGCAGGAACCTCGGCGCGCATGGCGCTGGGCGACGGCGCCCAGCTCTACCAGTCCACTGACATGCGGGCCTTGCGCGGCACTGAGCCCGACCCGCATTTTCTGGAAATCACCTTCGAGCGGGTGGAGGCTTTCGGCGAAGAGCCAGCGACAGCGGCCGCAGCCCCTTTGCCCAAGGGCGAGATCATCTATTTCCCGACCCTGTCGCGCAGTCTCGACGCCGAACTTGAAGGCGCCAGCGCCTCCGCCGGGCTCGATTTGAAACCGGCCCCGGAAGAAACCATCAATGTGCAGCTCTCGAGCCGTGGCAAGGAACATCTGGCAGGCGGCTGGCACGAGATTCTTGGCACTGGCGATCTTGGCCCGGGCGGACAGCAAAGCTGGGTCCGCGGCATTGAGATTTCCGGCGTGGTGGTGATGGAGGACCAGACCAGGCGCGACAGTCCGACCACCGCCTGGTATCCGTGGGGACCGCAGGCGTCGATTGGCTCATCACCTGAGCGGACATTGTTTGTCTTCGGCAAGAACCTGCCGACCTCCCGGGGCGACGCAATGGTCTTCAAAAGCCTCAGCGAAGGCCTGAGTTATCACACGCCCCTGCTTCCCAATGAAAGTTCGCACGATGTCGCAAAGGCCTGGAAAAAAGCCGCGGCCGTGCCCCGCCCCGAGGCGGCCCCGGGCGATCCGGATGAAGTCGGCCTGTTTGTCACCGCGCGCTGTGACAAAACCGCTGAACCTGGTCCCAAGGCGCTCAGCCTCAACGGCGCGCCGGGCCTGTGGCTGCTCGATTTCGCTGATGCCCGCGGGCGCGCCTATTTCGTCGATACGCCGCCGATTGACGGCGCCCCCACTGACATCTTCAAGTCGAGCGATGCCGGCTTTCTTGAACTCGAGATCGAGACCCCCATCCCCTACAGGGAGCCCTTGGTCTTCAGGATGAGCAAGGATGGCGCCGCGGCTGGCATGATCCCGCTGGTCAAGCTGAAGGGGGAGGGCAGCGTCGGTCGTGAGGAGCGGGTCTACCGCTCGCCGCCTCTGCATTTTTTCCGTTCCGATCTTGAGAATTGGGCCCCGCCCGAGGAGGCAGGGGCGATCAAGTTTGATGTGGCGCCCGTGCCCGGCGTTGCCGATCCCTTGACCGACAACAGGTTCACGGCCAGCTGGACCCAGCCCTTGCGCCTGGCGGTGCCGGAACCGGCGGAAATGCGCATCCTTGATGAAGATGACGAGGAGATGGGTGAAATCTGGCGCAAGGCGCTGGAGCGCGCAGCGGCCTGCCATGGCGGCAAGGTGAAGATCGACCCGCGCGCCACGTCGCAGGAGAACTCCAATTTCATCCTGACTGAATTCAGCTCCCGCAAAGCGCAGATCACCATTGGCGATCACGCGGCCGGCATCCTCATCGGTGATGAATTTGAGAAACTAAGCAACGCGGTGGCCGACGGCTATGCCAAGTTGGGATATGAAGCGGACCTCGACAAGTTCATCGAAGCTGGGGTCGATTCAGGTGGCCGCAGCGATCCCCTGTGGAAGGTGATGACCACTGAGGTTGGCGGCGTGACCTACAGCGCCGAACTGATGCTCAAGCCCAACCTTGATGCTCTCGCTGCCGCGCTCGGAACCTCGCGAGACGACGCCATCGGCTTCCGCCGGGATCAGGTCCGGACCATGGTTCGCAATTATGTGAAAGCGGTCCACGCTGCTGTAGCGCGCGCTTCGGCGGCGGGTGATTGCAAGGTTGATGAATTGCTGGTGATCGCCGGCCAGCCGGCGCCGATGATCGCCGCGCGCATCCTGCCGCGCCTCGTCATCCGCCGCCAGGAAGAAGGCCGCACCTACTGGGAACCGGACATGGTGGCCCGCGCCTATGTCCGGTCCCTTTACATCAAGGGCGCGGAACTGCGGGCGCTGGCGGAATATGCCGCCATTGATGACACCTACAAGGCGCTGGCGCTGGCTCTGGTGGGCGGGGGCGTGGCGTTGGCGGGCCGGCTGGGCGGCTATCTTGGCGTGGCCGCCTA
>JANOTU010000214.1:0-2532 GCA_031416515.1 Hyphomicrobiales bacterium | reverse complement strand
CCCGGTCAACCAGAACCCGGTTGAAGGCATCGCCTTCGAACAGGCGCAGTTCACGCCGGATGACGCGGTCTTCGGTGCGGGCATTGCCGATGATGTCAATGCGCTCGATATAGGTGCGCGGGCCTTCGACAATGTCATAGGTGATGCTGAGCAAGCCCTGGCCTTCGTCGCGGTCGATCTTGGGATTGACCTTGGCGAAGACAAAGCCCTGCCGCGCGGCTTCCAGCGTCAGATTCTCGACCGTCTTGTCAACAAGGCTGGCATCATAGTCATCGCCAACGCCGGTCTTCACACCATCGCGCATGTTATCGGGGTCAAGATTGGCATCGCCAACATTGACTGCGACATCGGACACGCGGTAGCGCGGTCCCTCTTCCACCATGTAGACAATGGAAAAACCGCTGCCATCCGGCGCCAAAGCCGCATCGGCGGAGACCACCCGGATATCGGCAAAACCGTTTTTCAGATAATAGCGCCGCAGCAATTCCTTGTCATATTCGACACGGTCGCTGTCATAGGTGTCATTGCGCGAGAAGAATTTCCACCAGCGATGCTCCGCCGTGCCGATGACGCCTCTAAGATCGCTGTCACCGAAGCTGGTGTTGCCGACAAAATCAATCGAGCCAACCGTTGTCTCCGCGCCCTCGTTGATTTCAAATACGAGATCGACACGGTTTTGCGGCAGGCGAATGATCTTTGGCGAAACAGTGACGGAATAATATCCGGTGCGGCGATAGAGCGCTACAATGCGCTGCACATCGCTCTGGGCTTTGGAGCGCGTGAACATCATGCGCTCGCGCAGTTCCACTTCCTTGACCAGATCCTTGTCCTTGACTTCGGCGTTGCCCTCGAAGTTCACCCGGTTGATCATCGGGTTTTCTTCAACACGCACCACAAGCTGATTGCCGCGCTTGAACATCTGCACGTCAGCGAACAGGCCGGTCTGGAACAGGAGCTTCACCGACTCGTCGATTTTCCCGGCATCAAAAGGCTGGCCAGCGGAAACCTGCATATAGGAGAGGACAGTCTCAACCTCGACCCGCTGATTGCCCTCGACAACGATATTCGAGATCGACTGCGCTTGCGCGGCAGAAACCAGCACCGACAGGCCCGCGACAGGCGCAAGGCATGTCAGCAGGAAGGCCAGAAAACCAAATTTTACAAACTGATAACGCATTGAAAACCCATACTTCCGTTGTCCTGCCGTCCCGCCGGATTCGCCGCTGCTTGTTTTAACTGCTTTGCGCATGATTGCAAATGAAACCTGAACGATGGCTTCAGCCTCCAATTGCCATATTGAGAAGCCGCCCCAAATCATTCCACGTGCCAACCAGCATCAGCATGATGACCAGTGAAAAGCCGATCCGAAAACTCCATTCCTGCACATTGGGGCCCGCCGGTTTTCCGCGCAACGCCTCAAAGCCGTAAAACACCAGATGCCCACCATCCAGCATCGGGATTGGAAAGAGGTTAATAAGCCCGATGCTCACCGACAGAAATGCGATAATCCAGATAAACTGAAACGGCCCGAGCGAAGCAGCGTCACCAGCCGCCTTGGCAATTGAAATTGGTCCGCCCAGCTGGTCGGTCTTCTCGCGCCCCGTTACCATTTTGCCCAGATAACGCATGGTGGAAGAAACAATGAACCATGTCTCTTTGCCGCTCCGGGCTACGGCTTCAACGGGGCCAAGCCTTTTGGTTACGATGGCAGCCTTGGCGCTGCTGGTGATACCAAGACGGCCAATGCGGTATTTGCCGCCAAACCCATCTGGTTCTTCATGCAGCGCAGGCGTTGCGTTGATCAGCATCTGGCTGCCCGCCCGGTCAATCATGAGCACCAGTTGTTCTTCGGGCCGCATCATGACGGCTTTTTGCAAATCGCCAAAGCGCTCAATCGCCTGGCCATCGATTTGCAGGATGATGTCGCCAGCCTGGAGGCCTGCGCGCTCCGCCGCACTGCCTTTGGTGACTTCGCCAACCCGTGGCTCGATCACGGGTTCGCCAACAAACATAAAGGTCGCGGCAAAAATCACGAAGGCCAGCAGAAAATTGGCCAAGGGACCGGCAACCACGACGGCAGCGCGTTGCCAGACCGGTTTTTGGTGAAAATTGCCGGGATCGTACGGCACATTTTCTGCGTCAGCAGCACCCGGCTGGCTTGCCGCATTGGCATCGCCACGGAATTTCACATAGCCACCAAGCGGAATCCAGCAGAGTTTCCACCGCGTTCCATGCCGGTCATTCCAGCCGGTGATTTCACGGCCAAAGCCAATCGAGAACACCTCGACAGTCACCCCGCACCAGCGCGCCACCTGGACATGGCCATATTCGTGAATAAATACAATGATGGTGAGCGCCGCGATAAACGGGACTGCGTAAACCAGCAGCGAGGTTATGGGCACGCTTAGAAAACTCAACACTTCCATTGTTCAATCCTGCGTCCCAAATCAATCATGCGCATTAACCACAAGACCCGGTCTTTGCGGTTTAATTTCGGCAAAACATGGTTACCAAACCAGTAATCCCGCACCT
>JANOTU010000213.1:0-3928 GCA_031416515.1 Hyphomicrobiales bacterium | reverse complement strand
CAGCCGACCCCTCGGACGGATTCTCGGCGAAGCGGCAGGGGACACGCTCGCAGCAGCGACACTCTGGACGCTCTGGCAGGCGGGAATCCTGCCAGAATTCGCACCAATAAAGCTGCCTGATTTTCGGTGCCGCTTTGATGCGCGGCTGAACCCACGGCGGGCGCTCTGACATTATGGACATGCGTGGCTCATTGCCTTTCTCGAACCG
Organism: Hyphomicrobiales bacterium; assembly: GCA_031416515.1. GTDB lineage: Bacteria > Pseudomonadota > Alphaproteobacteria > Rhizobiales > Aestuariivirgaceae > Aestuariivirga. The sequence continues at coordinate 3,720 of JANOTU010000213.1, read as the reverse complement.
GCGACCAACATGTCTGGACAACGCCTCCATGGCAAGTTCAATTCATGCCAGAAGCTGCGGGGAGCCTGGCAATTATTTTCATTGACAACTATTAATTGTCACCCCAAGATGCCTTGGTGATCAGGTCATTCAAGCACAAGAAGCTGCGGGCCTTGTTCGAGACTGGGGATACGCGGGGTCTGGCGGCGGCGCAGATTTCTCGGATAGAAAACCGGCTATCGACCATCAATGCCGCCCAGAAAATCGAGGATATCAACGTTGTGGGCTACAGGTTGCACAAGCTTGCCGGCACCAGGAAAGGCTTCCACGCAGTCTGGGTCACCGGGAATTGGCGGATCATCTTCCGCTTCGTGGACGGCGAGGCTCATGACCTCGATTATCTGGACTATCATTAGGAGGCGCTCATGAAGAACCCTGCCCATCCCGGCCGCATTGTCCGCGAGGATTGCCTGGCCGAACTCGGCCTGACCGTCGGCGAGGCCGCCAAAATGCTGGGCGTCAGCCGCCAGTCGCTTGACAAGATCATCAATGGGCGCGGCGGCATCACACCCGACATGGCCATCCGGTTTGAAAAGGTCTTCGGCTCATCGGCGGACGCCTGGCTCAGGATGCAGCTTGCCCACGACCTTGCCGAAGCGCGCCGCCGCGAGGCTGAAATTGTCGCGACCATAAAGCCGCGCGCCGCCGCGTGATCTATTGCCCTGAAACCTCTGAGACGACGCCCAACAATAAGTGAATCGCTTGCGCGAAATGTTGCCGCCTTTCTGCCTGGGCGCGCGGGCGAGACGCCCGCGCTCCCAGGAAACCACATGCGTGTCTGGCCTCCGGCAGATGGAAACGAAGCGATTATTTGTGGGTGTCGCCTGACTTCACCGGAACGGCGGCTCGTCGAAGCTGCGGAGTTTTCTCGAATGAAGCTGCGAGAGCTGACCGCGCAGGCCCTCGACGGCGGCGAGGCCGATCATCAGGTGCTCGCCTACGGCGCGGTCGTAGAAGGCATTCGCCGCTCCGGGGAGTTTGATTTCGCCGTGCAGCGGCTTGTCGGACACACACAGCAGGGTGCCGTAGGGCACGCGCAGGCGGTAGCCTTGTGCGGCGATGGTGCCGGATTCCATGTCCACGGCGATAGCGCGGGAGAGGTTGATACGCTTTCTTTCTTGCGTCCAGCGCAGTTCCCAGTTGCGGTCGTCATTGGTGACCACAGTGCCGGTGCGCAGGCGCTGCTTCAGCGCCTCGCCGCGCTCGCCGGTCACAACTGCCGCGGCTTCCTGCAAAGCCACCTGCACTTCGGCCAGAGCGGGGATGGGGATTTCGGGGGGCACCAGCGAATCAAGAATGCGGTCCTGGCGCAGATAGCCATGGGCCAACACGTAATCGCCAATGCGCTGCGACTGGCGAAGCCCGCCGCAATGGCCGATCATCAGCCAGCAATGCGGGCGCAGCACCGCCAGATGGTCGGTGATGTTCTTGGCGTTGGAAGGGCCAACGCCAATATTGATCAGGGTGACGCCGCCTTGCCCGTCGCCGCGCGAGAGATTGTAGGCGGGCATCTGGAATTTATGCCACGGGGCGGCGTCGAGCACGCGCGACATCTCCGCAGCGCTCATGCCGCGCGTGATCGCGGTTCCGCCGGGAAGGCTCAAGCTGGTGAAGGGCGTATCGCCGCTGATCTGCGCGGCGGCCCAGTGGGCGAATTGATCGACATAGCGGTGATAATTGGTGAGCAATATCCAGGGCTGAATGGCGCGCCAGTCGGTGCCGGTATAATGCTGCAGGCGCTTCAGGGAATAATCCACCCGCACGGCATCAAACAGGGCTAGGGGAAAATCATGGCCGGGCGTGTGGTCCCATTCGCCGTCCGCCACCTCATCGCCTACCAGCGCCAGCTTCGGCACCGGAAAATGCAGCGCCAGTTCGGCCGGCGTTATTCCCTCGCGGCCCAGATCATCGCCGCGCTCCAGCACATATGGATAGGGGATTTCCTGATCCGACTGGCGAACGTCGATGGTGGCCCCGTAGTCGCGCACCAAATGGCCCAGTTGCTCCAGAAGATAGGGCTTGAAATGCTCGGGGTGCGCCACGGTGGTGGCGTAGGTTCCCGGCCCCTGAAACTTGGCATAGGCGCGCGCTATCGAGGGCTGCACCCCGTGGGCTTCATAGGTGACCACCAGTTCAGGGTAGCAGAAGCCCTGGCGCATCGCCGACGAGGGCGGCTCGCGGCTGTCAAAGAAGCGCTCGAGACAGGTTTTGAGGCTGGCCACAGCCTTGCCATGAAGTTCAATCAGGGCGGCGACCGCCATATCAGGGGACATTTGCATCATCTGCCCTATAGCATGGCGCGTGAAATTCATGTAGCCAGCGCGTTGAGTGGGGCCCGTAGCTCAATGGTTAGAGCTGACGGCTCATAACCGTCTGGTTCCAGGTTCGAGTCCTGGCGGGCCCACCAGCCTTCGCAACTCGTGCTTCGGCTTGGCAAGCCAGCCCTTCGGCGGGTTCAGATGCCTGCGATCAGCGCGGCCTTGCGCAGCAAAACCTCGGCCTGGCGGATTGAGGCATAGTCGATGAGGCGGCCATCAAGGGCAACTGCGCCCTTGCCCTGCGCCTCGGCTTGCTTCATCGCCGTGATGATGCGCCGGGCCTGGGCCAGGTCGGCTTCGGAGGGACTCATCACCTCATTGGCAAGCGCCACCTGTGATGGGTGAATGGCCCATTTTCCCTCGCAGCCCAGAGCAGCCGCGCGCTGGCCCGCGGCGCGAAAGCCCGCGGCATCGCTGAAATCCCCGAACGGACCGTCAACCGGGCGCAGGCCATTGGCGCGCGCCGCCACCACCAGGCGCGACAGCGCATAGTGCCAGATGTCGTCGCCGCCGATGGATGTGGTGCGGGCACCCGTTGATGCCGCATAGTCGGCGACGCCGAAATGCAGCGTCTCATTGCGCTTCGATGCCGCCGCGATCTCGTGGATGTTCTGCATGCCCAGCGCTGTCTCGATGATCAACTCAAGCCCCACGCGCTTCTTCCGTCCCATGGCGGCTTCAATCTGTGTACAGAGCATATCGACGGCGTAAACATCGGACGCCGTGCCGACTTTCGGAATCATGATGAGGTCAAGCCGCTCCGAGGCCTGTTCCAGGACATCAACCACATCGCGGTACATATAGGGCGTGTCCAGCCCGTTGATGCGCACCGAGAGCGTCTTGTCGCCCCAGTCAATGTCGCCAATCGCCTGAATGATGTTTCTGCGCGCCAGCGCCTTGTCATCAGGGGCAACCGCGTCCTCAAGATCAAGGAACACAACGTCCGCCGCCGTTTTCGCCGCCTTGGCAAAAAGCTGCGGCTGGCTCCCCGGCACCGCCAGTTGGCTGCGGTTGAGGCGCGCCGGGGCCGCGGTGATGGTGAAAAAACTCATGTGGTGAACTCCGTCGGTGAATACTCTTGCCTCATAGCCTTGAACAGGGAGTCACTCAACTTCTTCACCCTCATCCTGAGGCGCTCGCGCCCTTGCGCGAGCCTCGAAGGACCGGTGGATCAGTGCTTGCGGCGGTCCTTCGAGGCTCGGCGTAAGACGCTCGCACCTCAGGATGAGGGGGCGGAATGCTCAGCCAACTGTCATCAGCGATGATCCAACGAGGCCGCGATGTCGGCGATCGACCGAAACAGGATGAGCGGATCGTCTTTTGAGGCGATGAAACCGCGTCGCCCCCAGAAGGCGGCAGCTTC
>JANOTU010000212.1:0-2618 GCA_031416515.1 Hyphomicrobiales bacterium | reverse complement strand
GGTGCGAAGGGCGGCGTAAGGCGGCCTGCCGTCAGCGTCCTTGCGCTTCATGAACCGGTCAAACTGCTTGGCCGATCCAAGCAAGCCCGGAGAGGCGAAATCAAACAGCGACCACAAATCGGCGAGGCGGTTTTCAACCGGTGTTCCGGTCAGCGCCAGGCGGTGCGCCGCTTTCAGCGCCTTCACCGCCCTGGTTTGCTTGGCGTCCGGGTTCTTGATCGCCTGGGCCTCATCCAGCACAATAAGACTCCAGTCACACGCTTGCACCCAGAGAAGGCGCGCCACCATGGCGTAGGTTACGATCACGGCGTCATGGGGCTCGGAAGGTTTTTCCAGACCATCGCCTGATGGATGCGCCACATGGGCGACAAGCGTGGGCGCAAAGCGCTTGAGTTCCGCCAGCCAATTGCCAATCAGCGAGGCTGGCACCACCAGCAATGTTCCTCCCGTTTGCCCCCGTGATTTGTTGAGTGCCAGAAGGGCAATGACCTGCAGGGTTTTGCCAAGGCCCATGTCATCAGCCAGCACCGCGCCCAGTTGCAGCTGGTGCAGCAGATTGAGCCAGGCCACGCCCTGGCGCTGATAGGGCCGCAATGTCGCCCGGACATGCTCGTCCAGCAGTTTTTGCAAGGTGTCGTCTTCGGCGGGATCGCGCAACTGCCGCAAGGTTTGTTCCAGCCACGGCCCGCTGACCACCCGCGCTGCTGCTGTCCCTGGCTCCGCCTCGCTCTGGTTTTCTGCGCCCATGCCCGCCATCATGCGCATGGCCTTCGCAAAGGTAACTCCGCCTTCGCGCATCTGGGCCTGGGCTGCTTTCCATTTGCCCAGGAGATCGTCCAGCTTCTGCTGGTCCACCTCAACCCATTTGCCCTTGAAGAACACCAGATTATCACTGCGCTCCAGAAGTTCGGCGATATCGCGCTCGGTGATGGCGTCATCGCCCAGCATGAGTGCGGCGTCGAAACTGAGAAGAGCCTCGGCGCCAACCCTAAACGGCGGCTTCTCGCCAATTGTCACTTTGACTTCAGGGCTAGTCGCCTTGCCGGTCTTCCACCAATCAGGCACCCGCACGGCAATGCCGGCGTGTTCAAACACCGGTATCGCCGTCAGGAATTTATAAGCCTCGCGCGCCGTCCAGCCTTGCGGATGGTAGATGGCGCCTGAATCCGCGAGGCCCTTGATGAAGTCGCTGGCCTGCGCCGCCTTGTTGATGGGTTCGAGGAGATGCAGCAGGGCCTTGCGCTTGTTGGCCCCGGCATATTCCTCAAGCGCCCGGTTGAGCGGAAGATGCTTGACCCGGCTGTCGCCGCCCACCTTGTGCGCATAGGTCGCCAGAAATGCAAAAGGCAGATCAGGATTATGCTTGTTCTCAGCGAGATGAAAACACACCCGGCCCAGCAACTTGTGGTGCGGATGACGACTGGCGAAATAGTCCCGGGCATTTCCGGCATGGTTGAAAATCGCCTTGTGCATTTCCCATGACAAGTTCAGCCGCAATCGGCGCAGGCAATCGGCACCCACATATTCCGCCCCCTTCATCGGCGGCAAAGCCAGCAGCAGGTGCGCCACATCGGCCTCATCCAATTCAAAAACCAGAGGGTCGAACTCAAAATCACGGTCTTCGATGCCGGGCTCGGCTGCAACCTGCGCCAGTTGCGCGCGGGCAAAATCGCGCCAATAAGCAAACACCGCATCCGGCAGCAGCGCTGCATCAATGCTTTCAAGAAGCAGCAGCCCATGACCTGAGCCGTTTGCAAATGCCGCGGCCAGTTCCACAAGATCCTCGCTCGCCCCCTCAAAATGCAGCCGACCCTGCGGCGAGACGGAGAGCGTTGGCGTCAGTGCGTCTGAGACATTGTTCATGGTTTTTCAGTTACCGAATTGGCAATCCCTTGGCTATGGTCCGCGAATCCGCCGCCCCAGTCGATCGCTCCACCCAGTCCAGGGCTATTCTGTAAACAGTGTCAAGCACCTCAAGCCGCATCATTTTTTGTTTTGTTGGTACAAGAGCAGTGCCGCATACGCTCACTTCCTCACCTTGAGCAGTGCCGCATACGCTCACTTCCTCACCCTGAGGTGCGAGCCCTTGCGAGCCTCGAAGGGCCCACCGTTACGGTCGACAGTTGCAACAACCCCTGAACTTGGTAGTCTTTTACCATGGCCTGCCTTCCCAGAGTGGTGATACCCGGTATTCCGCATCATGTGACGCAAGCCGTGGCAACCGGCGCGAGCGGATATTTTTCGAGGAGGGTGACCATGCGCTTTACCTCGATCTGCCGGGCGATGCGGCGCGTCGGGCTCAGGCGGAAATCTGGTCCTGTTGTCTGATGCCCAACCATGTTCACGATCATCATCGTTCCCGCTGATGAAGACGGGCTGTGGCGCGCATTCTGGAGGGTGCATCGCGAGTACACTGGTTTCATCAATGCCCGGATGCCGCGCCACCGGGCACGTGTGGCAGATGCGTTGCGGGCTCTGTGGCGATGGATGAAGGGCACCTCTACGCCGCGTTTCGCTATGTCACGCTACAGCAGAGAACATCGGCCGCCCAGTGGGTTCGAAAGAGTGGATCGCCGCCATGGAGACACGCACCGGCATGACCCTGGCGCCCCAAAAAA
>JANOTU010000211.1:0-5031 GCA_031416515.1 Hyphomicrobiales bacterium | reverse complement strand
CCAAAGGCGGCGCAAGCGCGCTCCAGGAGACCACCCGGCCAATTTTTCTCATCAAATCTGCGGCCGCAAACATGCCTGGCGCAGCAACGTTTTCTTCGGAAGGTCCGGTTGGCTGGGTCATACCATTTCCGCCACAATATCCTGAACAGTCAAAGTGTGTTTCGTTCTGAGATCATGGCGGGCTGAAACCTCGCCATCCCGCATCACAATGATTTCATCAGCCATTTCCAGCGCCTCTTCGATTGTGTCAGGTATCAGAATGACCGCCGCGCCAGTTTCACAGGCTTTGGTGATCTGCGCATCCACAGTCTGCGCGGCACCGACATCGAGACCGCGCAGGGGATGATCAAGCAACAGAACATTTATGTGTGGTGAGTTCAGCCACTTCGCCAGCACAATTTTTTGCTGGTTACCGCCGGAAAATTGAATCATCGGCAGCGCAATTCGGTTCGGTCGCACGTCCAGCCGGTCAAACCAGGATTGAGCTGCTTTCGCCAATCGACGGAGCCGCAGGAATGGGCCTATCGCACCATCGCCTAGATAGACCAGCGCCACATTGCGTGTTGCTGACAACCCGGCAATCATCCCTTCAACCTTGCGCTCGGATGGAATATAGGCAAGGCCAGCCTTGACAGCCTTTCTGATTGACCAGTGCGACACGGGTTTGCCCTTCACCTCGATTGTGCCTGAATCATAGACCTCTGCGCCAAAAACGGCCCTTGCCACCGCTTCCCGGCCTGACGCATTGGACCCCACCAAAGCGATGATTTCACCGGGTCGCGCTGTGAACGATATGTCCTTGAACTTGCCTTTGCGGGTGAGCCCCTTGACCTCAACCGCGGGTTTCGCTCCCTCGGTCAAACGGTTCCGCGCAACATGGGCGGTTTGGGAAACACCGCCGGCCATAGCCCGGAACAGGTCTGCCTTCGTCACGTCACTGGTCTTTTTATCGCTGACAATTTTGCCGCTTCGCATCACCACCACACGGTCACAAATCCGCATGATTTCATCCAGTCGATGCGAAACAAAAATGACGCTGGCGAACTCTTTGAGCTTTTTGATTTCGTGTTCCAGAACAGCTGTTTCTGTCTGTTCCAGAACAGCTGTTGGCTCATCGAGAATGATGAGTGGCGTTCCGGTCATGTTGGGATCAATTGAAACAGCTCGGGCGATTTCCACCATTTGACGGTCGACAAAAGACAAATCGCTGATCCGGCTTGTCGGGTTCAGTTCTACGCCTATTTTTTTCAGCGCCGCAGCGCCTTCGCTGTTCACCCGCGCCCAATTCTTGAAGCCGATACGGCCAGAATTTCGGTGGTCAATGTTTTCAGCCACGGTGAGATTTGTGAACAGCGACTGTTCCTGATGCACCACACCAATGCCAGCCCGCACAGAATCGTTTGGGCTGCGGAATGTCATTGGCACACCGTTGATTTCCATCTGCCCTTCGTCAGGCTGTACGACGCCCGCGAGGATTTTGAGAAGCGTGGATTTACCGGCGCCATTTTCACCGACGAGGCCGACCACCTCACCGCGCTTTATTTCCAGCGAGATTGAGCTGACAGCCGATATGCTGCCGTAGGTCCGGCTGATATTGGTGAATTTGAGTACGGTTGGAAATGTCATGCTCATTTCTCAATCTTCAAGCGGCCACGGCCTGGCCGCGCAACGGCAACGATCGCCGCGATCAGGATCGCGCCAAATACGCCGGCCTGATAGTTGGGATTGACACCCGCCAGGACGAGACCGTTGTTCAACATGATCAACAGGAACACGCCAATTGTGGACCGCATGATACCCCCCTCACCGCCGCTCAGGGCTGTGCCTCCGATCACTGCAGCCGGAATTACCGTGAACAACTGCCCCGAGCCCATGTCAGGCGAACCTGACCCCAACTGCATGGTCGCCAGAATTCCGGCCAGGGCGCTGAGGCACCCCGCCAGTGTAAAAGCGATGATCTTGATACTGTTCACCGGCATGCCGGTATTGTGCGCGATGGTCTCGTTGTTGCCAATGGCCAGCACACCGCGGCCAAAATGCGTGTAGCGGCTGACCAGAATCCCGCACGCCACAATGACGGCGGCCAGCCAGAAAGCGTTTGGCGCACCGAGTGTCAATTTCGTCGGCCAGGCTGTCAACACATCGCTCTTCAGACTGGGCAACATGTCGTCGCCATAGAGAATGATGCCGATGCCAAGACCGATGTACCATGTCCCCAAAGTGACAACAAAAGAAGGTACTTTGATCAGCGAATGAAGGGCGCCTGCAAGAAGGCCAAGGCCCATGCCAATTCCTATGGCGATTACCCAGGCCCAGACGCCAAAGTCAGTTTCAAGCCTGGTATTGGCGGACAGCAAAATCCACGCCATGCCTGCGGCGCCCATGACGCCTTGCACGGAAAGGTCGATTGATCCCAGTTGAATGACAAGTGTCGTGCCAACGATGATGATCAGGGGAACAGCTACCTGAAAGAGAATGTTTCTGAAATTTTCGAGGCTTCCAAATCTCGGATTGAGGAAGGTAAAAATAATTGCGAGCACGGCAATAGACGCGATAAGGGCGGCGGGGCCTTTCCACTCTTTTGGCAAGGTAAATTGCATGGCTGCGGTCTCGGGTTGCGTTGTTGAAGTTTTAGATCGTGCCAAGAGTCTCCGGCCGGGACCCGTGGTCCCGACCGAAATTTGAGGTAGTGCCGTTTTTACTTCGGCATTTCTTCTGCACCGCCGCCGACCAGTGGCATTGGTTCTGCAGCCCAAGGGCCGACTTTTTCCAGCTGTTCGATGAACTTCGCAGGGGCGCCTGCTTCGTCGTACTGGAGATACTCTTTGTAGTTTTCTGGTGTCAGGCAGCTCAGCTTGAACAGGCTTTCGCGCTTGTCCAAAGGCTGTTCGCCGGGCTTCATCTGGCCGCTTGCTGCCAGGTAGGCAGTGTAGAGACCAACGGCCGAAGCCATGTAGCCGCGATGGAAGGTTTCACCCACAATGGCGTTGTTGCCGCGGCCAGACTTGATGTCTTCCAGTGTTGTTGGATAGAGGCCATCTGAAGCGAACTTGACCTTGTCGAGCAAGCCAGCGTTTTCAAAGGCCTGCATTGCCCCGATCTGCATGCCATCATCAGCGCTCCACACACCGTTGATGTCGCTGCCGAACTTCACGATCAGGTCACGTGCGTTCTTGGCACCCAATTGCGGATCCCAGTTCGACGGACGCGAGTCGAGAATTTTGATATTCGGATAGTTTTCCTTGATTTCGGCTTCGAAGCCGGCAACGAGGGTTTGGCTGGTGGTGCTGTCCTGCACGCCGGGGAGCATTACAACGCCGCCCTTGCCGCCAAGCGCATCACCGATGGCCTTGGCACCGCAACGGCCCGAAGACACGCCGGGGTGCTTCTGGAAGGCGACGAAGTGATCGCCGACATCAGCTGGGTGGTAATCAGCAGGCTTGTTCCACCAGATGGTCACAAAGCCGCCGGCCTTGCCGACTGCGTCAACAATTGTTGGCGCGTCAGAGCTCGCAACGGTGTTGACGAACATGATCGGCTTCTTGCCGCTGGCCAACACTGCGAGGATGCTTGAAATGCTGGTCTGCGAAGAGTTGTTGGAGTTGACGATTTCCAACGGGATGCCGAGCTTGGCGGACATCGCCTTGGCACCCTCGATGTTCGAGATCATGTAGGGGTTGGTGGTGTTGATCACCGATGCGACAAGCACCCAATCCTCTTTTTTGAATGGCTCGGCTGCGATTGCAGTGCCAGCCAGACAGGCAAGCGCGACGCCAGCCACTACCGTAGCCCCAAAGCGCCGACGGGTTGTCTGGAATTTCGTCTGCTTTGCTATGACTTGTTTCAGTTCCATGGTTTCCTCCAAAGTTAAACGTTAGTTTTCCGAGAGTCGTTCGTGCAGACTGCTTGTGAGTGCCTGCACGTCTTCACGAAGATGCCGTTTGCCAAGAGCCAGGCAGCTTCGCTAATTCGAGTTATTCCCTGCGATTACCGATCGAGGCTTTTCATCACGTCCTTGATCAGCGGCCACACACGCGCTGCCGAGGTATGGTCCATATGTTCACGCGGTGAATGCAGGTCATAAAGGTCGGTGCCGATGCCGATGGTGTCGAGGCCGGCGATGCGCTGTGTGAACATGCCAAGCTCAAGGCTGCAGACAGACACCAGCACGTCCGGCGCCTTGCCCATCACGCGCTGATAACTCTTCTTCGCTACTTCGAGCATGTGAGAGTTCGGGTTCCACGGAAACTCAGGGGCGTCGAGGCCAATCTGTTTGGCGGTGACACCCTCTCCTGCCGTGTCGGCAAGCAACATCAACTGATCCAGCACCGCGTGCTTGCGAGACGTCACTGCACTTGTGATCGTGCTGGTGATCTCAACGCCGTTGTTGGTCGTGATCATCAGGCCGATGTTGTTCGACGTTTCCCAGTTGCCGACGACCTCCAGGTTCTGCGTCTGGACTCCGTTGGGAAGCAACAGGATGGTCCGCACGAGGTTGGCCGACGCACGAGCGGAGAAAACGCGGTCCACTTTGGTGCCAGGTCGTTTCGTTTCGATCCGCATATCTGGATCAGCACTGCGGAACTCTTGTCTGATGTCAGCGGCGAGCGCGTTCACAGCAGTTTCGATGGCGGTGGCCTGATCGGCCTCAACCCAGATCAATGCACTTCCTTCAGCGGGGATCACATTGTTCTGCACGCCGCCAGATATTGATGCGACCTGCACATCCCCGTTCTGCATCGCCCGGCGCAGCAGGCGACCAACGAGGACGATGGCGTTGCCACGCTCGAAGTGAATGTCGAACTCACAATGTCCGCCGCGGAGGCCCCGCACATCCAAAAGCAGCGCCACACGATTTGGCGTAGCAGGCTGCCAGTCGGCCGCCACATCTATCCGGCACGAAACATCGCCTGAACACCCAGCGAGCAGCTGCTTCTCTTCAATCCAGTTGAAGTCAATCATCCGCTTGCCTGTGAGCAGGCTGACATCGACGCCATCGCCGCCGACCTTGCCCATCTCCTCCATCGCCGT
>JANOTU010000210.1:0-1732 GCA_031416515.1 Hyphomicrobiales bacterium | reverse complement strand
GGGTTCTCGGTCTCTTTGCTGCTTCGGTGGGCCTGCCCTTTTTCGCCATTTCTGCGAATGCGCCGCTGCTGCAATCCTGGTTTGCGCGACTTGGCCACGCGCAGTCCCACGATCCCTATTTCCTCTATGCCGCCAGCAATGCCGGAAGCTTTGTCGCCCTGCTGGCTTATCCATTCCTGATTGAGCCATTTCTGGGACTAACCCCCCAGTCAACAGTGTGGACAGTTGGATATGCCGTCTTGTTTTTCCTGCTCGCCGCTTGCGGTGTGATGGCAGCCTCTGCCGGGACTGCCGCAGGTGAAATGCCCGCTCAAGATCAGGCTCCAACATGGGGGCAGAGACTGAAATGGATTGCGCTATCCTTTGTGCCTTCCGGGCTTCTTGTCGGCACGACGGCGCATATCACCACGGACCTGGTGTCGGCGCCCTTCATGTGGGTGGTCCCGCTGGCGCTTTACTTGCTGACGTTTGTCATCACGTTTCAGCGGCGGCCCTGGCTGTCCCATGAGTTTGTCATCTCCCGCATGATTGTCGTTGCAGCGCCGCTTTGCATCGTTGTGGTGTTGCCCTTTACTGACCTCATTTTTTTGCCCATTCATCTCATAGCCATCTTCACGTTGATGATGGCCTGCCATGGCGAACTCGTGCGGCTGCGGCCACTGCCCCGGCGCTTGACCGAGTTTTACTTTCTGAGGTCGCTTGGCGGCGTGCTTGGCGGGATATTTGCCAGCCTGGCGGCGCCATTCATGTTTTCGCGTGTGCTTGAGTATCCACTGCTGATTGTCGCAGCCTTCGTGGTCGTCGGAATTTCGCGCTCTTCATGGATTGTGAAAAATTGGCAGCCATGGCTTGCAGCGGGAATTGCGCCAGGTGCGATTATCTTTCTGTTGGCGTTGGGTGGCGTCGACCCTGCAGTCATGCGCTATTCGCTGGCGCTTTGGCTCCTCGCTTCCATTGCTGGGATCGTGATGGCTCGCAAGCATTTATTCGCGCAGGCGCTGTTTTTGCTTTCCATCATTCTTGTCTACCCTTATGTTTCCGTTGAGAAACTCGCTATCGCCCGCGAGCGCAGCCTTTATGGCGTCAGCACGGTGTATGCGGTTGAGAACGGGCGGTTCCATATCATGTCCCACGGCACCACAACGCACGGGAGCCAGCAGTGGACCGGCAGCGATGACGCGCGCTTAACGACAAGGCCGGAGCCCACATCCTACTATTATTCAAACGGACCCATTGGGAACGCCATAAGGACCGTGCGGTCAAGGCAAGGCCAGTTAGGCGAAGTGGCGGTCGTTGGTCTGGGCGCTGGAGCTATTGCCTGTCTTGCCATGCCGGATGAAAGTTGGTCGTATTTCGAGATTGACCCGGTCGTGGTGAAAATCGCCAGAGATGCGGAACTTTTCACACTACTCCGGGACTGTCAGTTTAATGGTAAGATCGTGATGGGCGATGGGCGTCTGCAATTGCAGCGGGAGCCCGACAGTAAATATGATCTTATCATTCTGGATGCATTCTCTTCAGATTCCATACCTGCGCATCTTTTGACGATCGAGGCATTTGAAATGTATTTCGAGAAATTAGGCCCCGATGGTGTTTTGATTTTTCATATTTTCAACAAGTACATGGATCTTGCCGCGCCGGTTGACGGCGCAGCAAAGGCCACGGGCCTTGTCGCATACATCAACATTCTGGACGCGAAGATATGGAAGCCCAATGCAGCGCGACACGAAAT
>JANOTU010000209.1:0-5217 GCA_031416515.1 Hyphomicrobiales bacterium | reverse complement strand
GGGCGAGCTTGAACTTCGCCCAGGACTTGACCTGCATGGGCTGGAACACCTGAACCTCAAGGCCAGCCTCGCGCAGGCTGATGCAGATCGGCGCCTCATAGCCGCCGGTGGCCTCGATGCCCACCCGCGTCACGCCGAGCTTCTGCAACTCGGCCACCAGCGCCAGGCGGCCGCCCTCACTGTTCTTCCTGCGCTTCAGCGTGCGTCCATCGCTCAGGGCAATGTCAAGCCACGCCTTTCCGGTGTCAATGCCGGCGCAGAGTTGGTTCGTCTTCGTTTGTGTGATAATCTCGCTCATCTTCATAAACCCTTCCTTGTTAAGCGAACCTGAAGTTCATGCAACCCTTCGGGCCAGATGAAGAAGTCGGAAACGATCACGCTCACCCACAGCTCTCAGCTTTGGTCCCTACGATCCGAAATCCGACCGCGCAGGCCTGAACGGCCGTCCAAGCCTGCGCGCCTCTTGCGAGACAGATGAAAGCTAGCACACTTCTCTGTTACAAGGTGCCCGAAGGGCGGATGAGGGCTGGCTCAGCATCTCCAGAACTTTCAGAGGAGAAGTTATAAAAGCCCGGTCGCCCTCGCATGGGCCTTGAGGCTCACCTCCGGCCTTGCACCGATATGTGAAATCACTTCCGCAGCGGCCAGCGCTCCAAGCTGGGCGCAGTGGGGCAGAGGTTTTCCGGTGGTGAAGCCGTGCAGGAAGCCGGAGGCGAAGAGATCGCCAGCGCCTGTGACATCAACAACCTTGTTCACCGAGCAAGCTGGCGCTGCGTGGACATCATCGCCCTTGACGATGACGCAGCCGGCGGCCGAGCGGGTGAGGACGGCGATGGGGCAATCGCGTTTGATGGCCTGCAATGCGTCATCGAAATTCTGGGTTTGATAGAGTGTTTTGATTTCGGCCTCGTTGGCGAACACAATGTCAATGTCATTGCGGATGAGATCAAGGAAACTGTCGCGGTGGCGCTCAACGCAGAAGGAATCCGACAAGGTCACCGATGTCAGCCGCCCGGCCTTGTGGGCAAGCTGCGCTGCCAGCTTGAAGGCTTCCTTGGCCTCGGCGCGGTCGTAAAGATAGCCTTCCATATAGGTGACAGCGCACGACTGCACGATGTCCTGGTCAATGTCGGCGGTGGTGAGGTTCACGCAGGCGCCAAGATAGGTGTTCATGGTGCGCTCGCCTTCGGGTGTCACCAAAATGAAGGAGCGCGCCGTGGCCGGGCCCTCGGTGGCGGGCTTCGACTCAAAGCGCACCCCTTGGGCACGCATGTCGTGCCGGTAGATACGCCCAAGCTGATCAGCCTTCACCTTACCGAAATACGCAACCTTGCCGCCGAAGGACGCAATGCCGGCCGCCGTGTTGCCAGCCGAGCCTCCGGAGATTTCGATAGCCTGGCCCATGTCGACGTAAAGCTCTTCGGCGCGGGCCTCGTCGATCAGGTTCATTGATCCCTTGACCAGGCCGTGGCGGGAAACGAACCCGTCTTCGACGCGCGCGATTACATCGACAATGGCATTGCCGATGCAGAGAACGTCGAGTGTGGCGTCAGTCATGGAGGTTCCTCAAAGTGAGGCTCGCCAGTAGCCGATGCGCCTTGCGCTGGCAAGCATTCGCCACTACCTGTGGCCATCATGATCAACGCCACCTTCAAAGCCCTCGGCGATGTGCTCTCGCCGGAATTCCGCTCCATCCTGCTGAAAGCCATCGGCCTCACCCTTGCGCTGTTCATTGCGGTGCTGGTGGGCGTTGAGGTTCTGATCTCGTGGCTGACGATCTTTTCATGGGCCTGGGGCGACACACTTCTGGCTATTGGCACTGGCGTGTTTCTGGTTGCCGCGTTTTTCTTTCTGATGCCCGCCGTGATGGCGATTTTCGCTGGGTTGTTTCTTGATGACGTGGCGGCCCGGGTGGAGCAGCGGCATTACCCTGGTGACCGGGTGGGCGTTCCATTGGGCGGCTTCAAAGCGGTGACCACGGCCCTGCAATTCGCCGCTGTTGTGCTGCTGGTCAACCTCGCCATTCTGCCATCGGTGTTTTTTGCGTTTGGCGCTTTTGTTCTGGTGGCGGCCAATGCCTACCTGCTCAGCCGCGAGTTTTTTGAAATGGTGGCGATGCGGCACATGGACGTGGATGCGGCGCGGGCTTTGCGGAAATCCAATTCGCCGGGGGTCTTTGCATCAGGGTTTGTTCCAGCCCTGCTCTCGCTGGTGCCGGTGCTCAATCTGGTGGTGCCGCTGTTTGCCGCATCTTACTTCGTTCATATCTTCAAGCAGGTGCGGGCGTCTTCTCCTTGAAGCGGCAGATGTCGCTGACCCCGCAGCGCCAGCATTCAGGCTTTCGCGCTTTGCAGATATAGCGGCCATGCAAGATGAGCCAGTGATGCGCATGGCGCAGATATTGCGGCGGCACGGCTTTCAGCAGTTTCAGCTCAACCTCCAGCGGCGTCTTGCCGGGGGCCAGGCCAATGCGGTTGCCGAGGCGAAAGAGATGCGTGTCAACGGCGATGGTGGGCTGGCCAAAGACGTTGTTGAGCACCACATTGGCGGTCTTGCGGCCCACGCCGGGCAGGGCTTCCAGGGCCTCGCGGCTATTCGGCACCGCGCCGTCATGGCGCGCGACCAGGGCCTGCGAGAGGCCGATCACATTCTTCGCCTTGGCGCGGAACAGACCGATGGTTTTAATCTGTTCACGGAGTTTCTCCTCGCCCAGCGCCAGCATCTTCTGCGGGCTGTCGGCCAATTTGAACAGCGCGCGCGTGGCCTTGTTGACGCCCACATCCGTAGCCTGCGCGGAAAGAACCACGGCCACGAGAAAGGTGAAGGCATTGACCGATTCGAGCTCGCCCCTGGGCTCAGGCTCGGCGGCGTGGAAGCGCCGGAACAGCTCTGCGACATCCTGGGCGCTTAGTTTTGTTGCTTTGGCCATGGAGATCCTGTTCCCTGATTTCAGGGCGCAAGGCAACAGCAAATCCTGGGCGTACGGTTTTAGATGCAGTGGAAACAGTCAAAATGTGTTACGGGTTTCCTGTTGAAAATTCGCCAAAGGAGCGCAGGCATGGACAGTGGGCAGTTGAAAATTCTGAAAGAGCTGGAGCGCAAGATTCTCTGGCTGGCCTGCTGGACGGTTCACAACGCCAATCATCTGCGGCCCAAGACTGACGGCATGAAAGTGGGCGGGCATCAGGCCTCTTCGGCCTCGGCGGTGTCGATCATGACAGCGCTTTATTTTGCCGTGCTGCGGCCACAGGACCGGGTGGCGGTGAAGCCCCATGCCTCGCCGGTGTTCCACGCCATTCAATATCTCATGGGCAACCAGACGCGCGAGAAGCTGGAGGCCTTCCGGGGCTATGGGGGTGCCCAATCCTATCCCAGCCGCACCAAGGATATCGATGATGTGGATTTCTCCACAGGCTCGGTGGGGCTTGGCGTGGCTGTCACCGCGTTTTCGTCTCTGGTGCAGGATTATATCCGCGCCAAGCCTTGGGGGCCAAAGGGGGCCGAAGGCCGGATGATCGCGCTCGCAGGCGATGCCGAGCTTGATGAGGGCAATATCTATGAATGCCTGCAGGAGGGCTGGAAACATGAGCTGCGCAATACCTGGTGGATCATCGACTACAACCGCCAGAGCCTCGACGGCATTGTGCGCGAGGGGCTTTATGACCGCATCGACGCGATCTTCCGCTCCTTCGGCTGGGATGTTGTGGTGTTGAAATATGGGCTGCTGCAACAGGCGGCCTTTGCGGAACCGGGAGGAGCCGCGCTCAAATCCTGGATCGACGCTTGCCCGAACTCGCTTTACGCAGCGCTCTCCTATCAGGGCGGGGCTGCCTGGCGCAAAAGGCTGATGGACGATATTGGCGACCAGGGGCTTGTCACCGCCCTGCTCGGCCGCCGTTCCGATGAAGAGCTGCGCCAGCTCATGGCCAATCTCGGCGGCCACTGCGTTGAAAGCCTGGTGGAGACGTTTCAGGGCATTGATCACGACCGGCCCGTGGTCTTCATCGCCTACACCATCAAAGGCTGGGGCACGCCGCTGGCCGGCCACAAGGACAATCACGCCGGTCTCATGACCATGGAACAAATGCGGCTGTTGCAACAGGTCATGGGTGTTGCGGAAGGCCACGAATGGGACCGGGACGCGGCACTTGATCCGCTTCTGAAAGCTGTCCCGTTCTTCGCAGGCGGCCCAAGGCGCCTTGCTGATGAGCGGATCATGACCCCCGGCCCTGTGCATATCGAAGACCGGTCGATCTCCACGCAATCAGGCTTTGGCAAGATTCTCGATGCTCTGGCGCAATCGAGCAGCACTTTGGCCGAGCGCATTGTCACCACTTCGCCTGATGTCACCGTCTCCACCAACCTTGGGCCCTGGGTGAACCGGCGCGGATTGTTTGCGAGGCGCGAGATTGCCGACACATTCCGCGATGAGCGAATCCCATCGGCGCAGAAATGGAAATTCTCGGAGCAAGGCCAGCATATTGAACTTGGCATCGCCGAGATGAACCTGTTTCTGCTGCTGGGCGCCGCAGGCCTCAGCCATTCGCTGTTCGGCAAGCGCCTGCTTCCCGTAGGCACCGTCTATGATCCCTTCATCGCCCGCGGCCTCGATGCGCTGAATTACGCCTGCTACATGGATGCCCGCTTCATGATTGTGGGAACCCCGTCAGGAGTGAGTCTTGCACCCGAAGGTGGCGCGCATCAGTCGGTGGGCTCGCCTTTGATCGGCATGGCGCAGGACGGCCTTGCCTCCTTTGAACCCGCCTTCCAGGACGAGCTCGCCATCATCATGGATTGGGCCTTCGATTATATGCAGCGTGGCGGCGAGGGTGAGCGCGATGAGCGCACATGGCTCCGCGATGAAACCGGCGGCTCGGTCTATCTGCGTCTCTCAACGCGCGTCCTTGATCAGCCGCAGCCACGCAGGGGCGATGCTTTTGCGCAAGGCGTGATCGACGGGACCTATTGGCTGCGCAAACCCGGCCCCAACGCCGAAGTGATCATCGCCTATCAGGGCTGTGTGGCACCAGAGGCCATCGAGGCCGCAGGTTTCATCGGTGAGGACCGCCGCGATGTGGGGCTGCTCGCCGTCACGTCCGCCGACCGTCTCAACGCCGGCTGGCATGCCGCCCAGCGCGCCAGGAAGCGGGGGCACACGCAGGCCCGCAGCCATATTGAACGCCTGCTCGGCGACGTTCCGCGGCATTGCCTGTTGAT
>JANOTU010000208.1:0-2457 GCA_031416515.1 Hyphomicrobiales bacterium | reverse complement strand
CCTGATCGAGCCCAAGCCGCAGGAGCCCACCAAGCACCAGTATGATTATGATGTAGCCACCGTGTACGCTACGATTGCGTCGCTGGGTTTGCAGCAGGATGTAAAGGTCAACATCGAGCAGAACCACGCCATCCTCGCAGGCCATACATTTGAGCATGAAATCGCCCTTGCCTCGGCGCTGGGGATTTTCGGCTCCATCGACATCAACCGCGGCGATTATCAATCGGGCTGGGACACGGATCAGTTCGCCATGAACATCCCTGAAATGGCGCTGGCGCAGTATGAGATTCTGAAGGCGGGGGGCTTTGTCACCGGCGGCATGAATTTCGACGCCAAGATCAGGCGGCAGTCGATTGACCCCGATGATATCCTCCACGCCCATGTCGGATCGATGGACGCCTGCGCGCGCGGATTGTTGATCGCGGCGAAGATGATCGAGGACGGCAAGTTGGTCGGCGAAATCAGCGCCCGCTACGCCAAATGGAACGAGCCGCAGAACAAGGCCATGCTGGCTGGCAAGGAGAGCCTTGATCATATCGCTGCGCGTGTTCATAAATCGGGGCTGAACCCGCAACCCAGGTCAGGGCGGCAGGAGCGACTGGAAAGTATTCTGAACACCTATTTGTAGGGGGAACCATGGCGACCAATATCAAAGGCCCGGCAATTTTTCTGGCGCAGTTCGCAGGCGATACCGCGCCATTCAACTCGTGGGATGCGATCACCAAATGGGCGGCGTCGCTTGGCTACAAGGGTGTGCAGATACCCACATGGGACGCGCGGCTGTTTGATTTGAAAAAAGCCGCTGACTCGAAAACCTACTGCGATGAGTTGAAGGGCGCAGCGCAAGAAAACGGCGTCCAGATCACCGAGCTTTCCACCCATCTGCAGGGTCAGCTTGTGGCCGTAAACCCGGCTTACGACGAGGCCTTTGACGCCTTCGCGCCGCCAGGCGTTCATGGCAAGCCCAGGGAACGTCAGGCCTGGGCGGTTGAACAAATGAAGCTCGGAGCCAAGGCCGCAAAAAATCTTGATCTCGCAACAACAGTGTCTTTCACCGGGGCGCTCGCCTGGCCTTATGTCTATCCCTGGCCGCAGCGCCCCACCGGCCTGATCGAGACGGCTTTCGGCGAACTGGCCAAACGCTGGCAGCCCATTCTTGACGCTTACGAGGATGCTGGCGTTGATGTGGGTTTTGAAATTCACCCCGGCGAGGATGTGTTTGACGGCGCCACCTTCGAGATGTTTCTCGACGCCCTCAAGGGCCACACGCGCTGCCGGATCAATTATGATCCTTCGCATTTCGTGCTGATGCACCTCGACTATCTTGACTTCATCGATATTTATCATGAGCGCATATGCGCTTTCCACGTGAAGGATGCGGAACTCAACCCCACCGGGCGGCAGGGTGTCTATTCCGGCTATCAAACGTGGGTGAACCGCGCGGGTCGCTTCCGTTCTCTCGGCGATGGCCAGGTGGATTTCGGCGCCATCTTCTCAAAGCTCGCGGCCTGCAATTATGATTCCTGGGCGGTGCTGGAATGGGAATGCTGCATCAAGCACCCCGAGCAGGGTGCGGCAGAGGGCGCGCCCTTCATCGCCAGCCATCTCATCCAGGTGACAGAGAAAGCCTTCGACGATTTTGCCGGAGGCAAGACAGATCAGGCGCAGGTGAAGCGGCTGTTGGGGATTTAGGGGAGGACGACATGGCAATCGAGGGACGCAGTGACGCGAGTAGCGGGCGCATCAGGCTGGGCATGGTGGGCGGCGGTCAGGGTGCCTTTATTGGCGCCGTGCACCGCCTCGCCGCGCGCATGGATGATCATTATGAATTTGTGGCGGGGGCGCTGTCGTCTGACGCCAAACGGGCCCGGGCATCAGGCAAGGAACTGGGGCTGGCCAACGACCGCATCTATACTGACTTCAATGAGATGGCCAAGGCCGAAGCCGCCCGCGCTGGTGGCATTGAGGCCGTGTCCATCGTCACCCCCAACCACATGCACTTTCCCGCCGCCAAGGCCTTCATCGAGGCTGGCATTCATGTGATCTGCGACAAGCCGGTGACGCTCAATCTGAAAGAGGCGCTGGCGCTTGAGAAACTTCTGGCCAGGAACCGCAAAGTCATCTTCGCCCTCACCCATAATTATTCCGGTTATCCGATGATCCGCCATGCCCGCGCCATGGTGGCGGCGGGCGAGCTTGGCGAGATCAGATTGGTGCAGGGCGAATATCCGCAGGACTGGCTGACCAACCCGATTGAGCTATCGGGCCAGAAGCAGGCGGCGTGGCGCACCGATCCCAAACGCACCGGTGCTGGCGGCTGCATCGGCGATATCGGCACCCACACCTATCAGCTTGCCTGTTTTGTTTCAGGCCTGAAACTGAAAGAACTCTCCGCCGATCTCACCACCTTCGTCAAAGGCCGCAAGGTGGATGACAACGCCAACCTCATGCTCGCTT
>JANOTU010000207.1:0-3543 GCA_031416515.1 Hyphomicrobiales bacterium | reverse complement strand
CAAAACTCGGGCCCTTGGCTGGCGCGAAATTCACCATTCTGGTGATCCACCACTATATCGTCGGCCGATCCAAGGTGACGGATGTCCTCTCGCAGGAGGACGTGGACGCATTGCTCACCAAATCGTCCGCAATGGCATTGTCTCTCGGATTGAAACACGTTGCGGCCCTGGAGGTGAAGTCACGCGAAGTCTCCCATGCAATCGTCAATTACGCGGAAGAGAACGATATTGATTTGATCATAATGGGCGCATCCGGAATGGGACAGTTCAAGTCGTATATCATTGGCTCTGTTTCAGCGGAAGTGCTGCGCAAGTCGGTTTGTCCGGTGACCATCGTCCACTGAGCGCCCATTCCCAACCAAAACGGAATCAACATGCCCAAAGACGTTCCAACCCCGGATGCCACCCGAGGCCTCGCGGAGGCGTCGGTTCAGGCCAGGCTCAAGGCCGATGGCTACAACGAGCTGCCACGGCCCGACAAACGGACCCCCCTTCGCATTGTTCTCGAAGTCCTGCGTGAACCCATGTTGATGCTGCTGCTCGGGGGCGGCGCCATCTATTTCATTTTTGGAGAGCCGCGCGATGCCGTGATCCTGCTCGCCTTCGCCATGATGTCGGTGGTGATCACGGTGGTGCAGGAATCGCGCACCGAGCGTGTGCTGGAGGCATTGCGTGAACTCACCAGTCCACGCGCGCTGGTCATTCGGGACGGCGAGCGCAGCCGCATTCCGGGCCGTGAGGTTGTCACTGGCGACGTTCTCGTGCTGGCGGAAGGCGACCGGGTGCCCGCAGACGCGGTGCTGACTGAGTCCCACGATCTGCAAACTGATGAATCCCTGCTGACGGGTGAATCCGTGCCAGTGCGCAAGATCGTGGGCGAGGGTGCGGCACCTTCGGCCAGCACAAGGCCAGGGGGCGATGATTTGCCGTATGTGTTTTCCGGCTCCCTGATCGTGCGGGGCACGGCCATTGCCCAAGTGACCGCCACCGGTGTCCGCAGCGAGATCGGCAAGATTGGCCAATCACTCAACACCCTGGAGACGGAGCCACCCCGGCTGCAGGCGCAAATGCGCCAGCTCGTCCGGATGTTACTCATGCTGGGAATCCCGGTCACGGTTCTGGTGGTCGTGCTTTACGGCGTCTACCGCGGCGACTGGCTTGACGCAGCGCTGGCCGGCATCGCGCTCGCCATGTCGATGCTGCCCGAAGAACTGCCCATCGTGCTCACCGTTTTCATGGCAATGGGCGCATGGCGCATTTCGCAGGCGCGGGTGCTGACCAGGCGGGCCTCATCCATCGAGGCGCTGGGGTCGGCAACAGTGCTGTGCACCGACAAGACCGGAACGCTGACGGAAAACCGCATGTCCATCGCTGAACTCGTATCCAAAGATGCGAAAAGCCCGTGGACCCGGGCGGCGGGAGATGTGAAGCTGCCACCTGATCTTTATCCGTTGGCGGAGTTCGGCCTGCTTGCCAGCGCGCCGGAGCCCTTTGACCCCATGGACAAGGCATTCGACGAACTTGGCCGCGAGCAGTTGACAGGAACGCCGCATCTGCATGGATCGGACTGGAAGCTGGCGCAGACCTATGGCTTGCGCCCTGACCTCCTCGCCATGGCACAGGTGTGGGAGAGCAAGGGGCAGTTTGTTGTTGCCGCAAAAGGCGCGCCAGAAGCCATTGCCAGCCTGTGCCACCTTGGTGCAGAAGAACTGGCCACCATGACGCAAACGGTGAATGCCATGGCGGCCAGGGGCCTGCGTGTGCTGGGAGTGGCGCAAGCAACCCACTCAGGGGCTTTCCCGGCATCGCAACATGATTTCACGTTCAAGTTTCTGGGTCTCGCCGGCCTTGCTGACCCGCTTCGCGCCAGTGTCCCCGAGGCGATACGCCAATGCCGGTCAGCGGGCATCAGGGTGGTGATGATCACAGGGGATTATCCCGTGACTGCGCAAGCCATTGCCCGAGAGGCAGGCCTTGCCGCGGATGAAGTGGTCACCGGCGATGAGATCGAAAAATTCAATGATGAGGAATTGGCCAAACACGTCAAGACGGTGACGGTTTTTGCGCGGATCATGCCGGAACAAAAGCTGCGCATTGTCAACGCGCTGAAAGCTGGCGGCAACATCGTCGCCATGACCGGCGACGGCGTCAATGACGCGCCTTCGCTCAAGACCGCGCATATCGGCATCGCCATGGGCGGGCGCGGCACCGACGTTGCCCGAGAAGCCTCTTCCATCGTGCTGCTTGATGATGATTTCAGCTCGATCGTCAAGGCGGTGCGGCTTGGCCGCCGCATTTTCGACAATCTGCAAAAGGCGATAGGCTTCATCTTCGCCGTGCATGTGCCCATTGCCGGACTGGCGCTGCTGCCCCTGTTGTTCGGCCTGCCGATCCTGTTTGGCCCCATGCACATCGCCTTCCTTGAGATGATCATGGATCCCGTGTGCTCGCTGGTTTTTGAGGCTGAAACAGAAGAGGATGACGTGATGGAGCGACCGCCGCGCGCCGCCCAGGCGCCGCTATTCTCGCGGCATATGGTGATGTGGAGTCTGGTGCAGGGACTGCTGGCCTTTGGCCTTGTGGCGGCTATTTTCATCCTGTCGCTTGGCCAGGGAATGCCGGTGGATGAAGTCAGGGCGCTCACGTTCTTTTCGCTGGTCATGACGATTGTCGCCCTCATCTTCGTCAATCGCAGTTTCAGCGCCTCGATCATCGCAGCTATCACCCGGCCCAACCGCGCGCTCGCCTGGGTGCTGCTGTTTGTGGCGGTCACGTTGAGCCTCACGCTGCTCTGGCCCTTTGCCAGCGGCCTGTTCCGCTTCGGCCCCCTGCATGTGAATGATCTGGCGCTCACACTGGCGGCAGGCGCTGTGCTGCTCGTGGTCCTCGAACTGGTAAAGCCGATGTTGCGAGGATGGCTGAAAACGTGAGATGGGGAACTTCTCCCCAAAGATGAGCGTTCAGCCAGCCCCTGGGCGCAATGTTCCAGGGGTGTCAAGAGCAATGTTCCAGGGGTTGCATAACGGCTGGTGGGCTTTATGTTGGCGCAAGAAACTCTTGACATGAAGGCATCAATGCCCAGTTTCCTGGTGAGACGCATAAGCACCCAGTTTCCGGTTATTTCTGCGGCCTTGCTGGCTGGCGTCATCGCCATGACGATTTGGCTGGCATTTGAGTATCAACGCCAGATTGGCCAGGTTCAGCATACCCTGGAAGTGCAGAAACAACTGTCGGCGCTGCTGTCGACAGTGCAGGACGCCGAGACGGAGGTGCGCGGATTTCTCCTCGCCGGAGACGATGTCTACCTGGAAGTTTACGAAAGAGCGCTGGTGCGGCTTCCTGCCAGTTTTGAAGGGTTGCGCCTGCTGGTCTCCGACAATGCCGAGCGGACCCGCAAATTATCAGCGCTCCGGCCTGTGGTTGAAAATCGGATTGCGAATTTGCGGGAGGCCATCGCCATCAGGCGCGCCAGTGGATTGGCGGCAGCGGCCCAATACGTCCAGACCAACCGTGGCCACAATATCATGCTGGAGGTGCGCGCCC
>JANOTU010000206.1:0-2244 GCA_031416515.1 Hyphomicrobiales bacterium | reverse complement strand
GGACTGGAAGCCCGCGATACAAGAAAGCATCCACTTTCCTGTTGTCTGACCGGCAAAAACGTAGCACTTATCGTTGGGCGTCGCCTCAGCTGGACCCCAGCTTTCGCTGGGGTGGCGGAGAGTTTGTTGGACGGCAAGAAGAATGGCAAAGGGGCAGCCTGATGCGTATTCTCGGACATAAGCCCCCGCTTTCCGCATGGTTTGGCATGGGCATCATCACCATCTTCATCCTGATGGCTGTCTTCGCGCCATGGATCGCGCCCTTTGGCGAGTCTGAATCGGTTTCCGAGACTTGGGAAGCGGCTTCATCCAGATATTGGCTGGGCACTGACAATATCGGGCGCGACATGTTTTCGCGCCTCATCTATGGCGCGCGCATGACCATCGGTGTCGCTTTCCTGACCACGGTCCTGTCCTTCATCATCGGCACCATCCTCGGCCTCACCGCGGCGATCGCGGGTCCCGTGGTTGACAATATCCTGTCGCGGCTTGTCGATGTCATGCTCTCCATCCCGCTTCTGGTTTTCGCGCTGATCATCCTCTCCATGTTCGGCTCGTCCATTCCCACCCTGGTCTTGACCATCGCTGTCCTGGATTCAACCCGCGTCTTCCGGCTGTCGCGCGCTGTGGCCATGAATATCGTGGTCATGGAATTTGTTGAAGTCGCCAGGCTGCGCGGCGAGGGCACCTGGTGGATATTGCTGCGCGAGGTGCTGCCCAATGCCCTGCCGCCGATGATCTCGGAATTCGGCCTGCGTTTCTGCTTCAACTTCTTGTTCGTGGCGGGCTTGAGTTTTCTCGGCCTCGGCATCCAGCCGCCCTTCGCCGACTGGGGCGGCATGGTGCGCGAGAATGGCCGCGCCATCGGCTTTGGCATCGCCGCTCCCCTGTGGCCCGCCATGGCGATCGCCATCATGACGGTGGGCGTCAACCTGGTGGTTGACTGGATCCTCTCGATCAATGCCAGGCCTTCCGGCGCATCGGCGGAAATGTGATGCCCATCCTCAAAATCAACAATCTGCGGGTCGAGAACACATCCGGCGGCGTGCTGGTCGACAATGTGTCTGTGGAACTGGAGCCGGGCGAGGTCATGGGCCTCATTGGCGAATCCGGCGCTGGCAAATCAACCATCGGACTGGCCAGCATGGCCTATGCCAGGGCGGGCTGCCGCATCACCGGCGGCGTGATCGAAGTGCAGGGCAAGAACCTGCGCGAGCTTGCCGCTGAAGACCGCCGGGAGTTGCGTGGCCACCATATCGCTTACATCGCCCAAAGCGCCGCGGCCTCGTTCAACCCGGCGCACCGCATCATCGATCAGGTTTGTGAAATGCCGATTGTGCATGGGCTGATGACCAAGGAGGAGGCCCGCGCCTGGGCCATCAAGCTGTTCACGGCGCTCGACCTGCCGAAGCCTGAAACATTCGGCGAGCGCTATCCCCACATGGTCTCGGGCGGGCAGCTGCAGCGCGCCATGGCGGCGATGGCCATGTCGTGCCGCCCGTCAATTCTGGTTTTCGACGAGCCGACCACAGCCCTGGATG
This sequence comes from Hyphomicrobiales bacterium, assembly GCA_031416515.1. GTDB lineage: Bacteria > Pseudomonadota > Alphaproteobacteria > Rhizobiales > Aestuariivirgaceae > Aestuariivirga. Next base: position 703 of record JANOTU010000206.1, on the reverse strand, counting down.
TGACAACGCAGATCGAGGTTCTGGCGCTGATCAAAAAGCTGATTCGCGAGCACAATATTGCCGCCCTTTATATTTCGCATGATCTCGCGGTGGTGGCGCAGGTCGCCGACCGCATCATGGTGCTGCGTGGCGGCAAGATGGTGGAGGTGGGTGAAACCAGCCAGATTCTTCTCAAGCCGACCACCGATTATGCCAGGGCTTTGGTCACCGAGCGCAAGGCTGCCGACCAGCTGGCGGTTGGTTCAGTCGCGGACCGGAGCAAGCTCGTGCTGTCGGTGCGGAACGCGGTTGGCTCCTATGACGAATTCATGGCGGTCAAGAATGTCTCAATCGATGTGGCGCGGGCCGAGACTGTGGCCGTGGTTGGCGAGTCGGGCTCGGGCAAAAGTTCGCTGGCGCGGCTCATTGTGGGCCTCTTGCCGCGCTCATCGGGGAGCGTGCAGTTCAATGGCGAGGTCTTGGCCCCGGCCCTGCAGCAGCGCAGCCGCGACAATCTCCGCCGCATCCAGTTCATCTACCAGCAGCCCTATGTGGCGCTGAACCCGCGCCAGACCATTGGCGAGATCATCGGACGCCCGGCGCAATTCTATTTCGGCCGCACCGGCGAAACCGTGAAGCGCCGGGTGGCTGAGCTTTTGGAGCAGGTGGGGCTTCCGGCCGATTATGCGGCACGGCCTTCAACGGCACTTTCCGGCGGGCAGAA
>JANOTU010000205.1:0-3610 GCA_031416515.1 Hyphomicrobiales bacterium | reverse complement strand
GTTACATCGCCCTCCATGATCTGGATGTGGTAGAAATCAAACATCAGTTTCAGGTTTGGTTCGTCAACCTCGCGGATGATATCTGCGGCTTGGCTCGTGCTGTTCAGAAAGTATCCGGGTGCGTTGTAGTGGTTCAACGGCTCGATCAGGATCGTTGTCGCGTCACCGGCTTTATTGCATGCATAGGCCAGGTTTTCACAGAAGGTACGCCGGGCACGAGGGCCACTGGTATTGCCCGCCATGACATGCACAGCCTTTGTCGAAATCGCTGACGCATAGGCGAGCGCTTCATCGATGGCGGCGCGGGCATCGGCTTCGCGCCCGGCCAAGGCAGCAAGGCCGTTTTCACCAATCGCCGTATTGCCACGGCGCGTGTTGAGGCCGAGCATCTGAAGGCCGGTTTCAACAAGTGCTGCTTTGGTTTGCTCCGCTGGCACATCATAGGGCCAATGGCATTCGACGGCATCGAACCCTGCGGATTTGGCGGCGCGAATGGCCTCGGGGAGTGGCCTGTCGTTCCACAGAAAGCCGAGATTGGCGGAAAACTTCATGCATCCCACTCCACGCTGAAACTTGTGACCACGTCCTGAATTTGGCCCGGGTTCAGCAGACGCGGATGATGACCGCGGGTGAGAAGTGCCAGCCGCGCGGTGGCTTCCAATTCTTCGATGGCGTTGCAGGCCGCTTCCACGTCTTTGCTGGCAACCACCGGCCCATGATTGGCGAGCATCACGGCGGAGCGCTTTCCGGCCAGACCGCGCACGGCTTGTCCCATGGCGGGATCGCCGGGACGAATAAACGGCAGAAGTTTCACGCGGCCCAATTGCATGATGGCATAGGGCGTGAGGGTGGGCAGAAAGTTGTCTTCATCTGCGTCAGGCATCATCGACCAAGCGACGGCGTGACAGCAATGCAAATGCACAACGGCGCCGGCCTGGCTGCGCGTGTCGTAAAAAGCAGTGTGCAAGGGCATTTCCTTGGTCGGCTTGTCGCCGTCAATGTGCAGGCCATGCACGTCAAACCGGCTCAAACGCGCAGGGTCCAGGCGGCCAAAGCTTGAGCCTGTGGGCGAGACAAGCAAGCCGCCATCGGGCGCGCGGGCTGAGATGTTGCCGGTGGAGCCATGCGTCAGGCCGCGTTCGAACAGCGACTTTGCCAATGTGCAAATCTGTTCGCGCAGTCGGGTTTCCTCGGTCATGCTTCAAGCACCTTCAATGCCCGGTTGAAAAAGTCTTCAGCACCAAAATTCCCCGACTTCAGGGTGATGGCCACATCATGCCCTGCCGTTCGGGCAAAGCACCAGGGCACACCGGGGGCTATTTCAGTTCCAATATCAAGCCGGGTGATGCCGAGTGCTTTGCTCACGGCGCCAGATGTTTCGCCGCCCGCGACAATGAAGCGGCGGAAGCCAAGGTCGCGGGCCTTCACGGCGCACGCGGCAAGTGTCGCTTCGACCAATTGGCCTGCACGTTCAACGCCAAGTTTCTGCTGCGATGCGCGCACGTCTTCCGGCGCCGCTGTGGCGTAGATCATTGGCGTGACATCGGGGGGCTGGGTTGCCAGCCACGCGAGGGCTGCATCCGCACCGTTCTCTGCCAGATCAAGCGGGTTCAATCTGAAACCGGGTCGGCCATCCGAAAGAAAGGCCGAGACCTGACAATTGGTCATGGCCGAGCAACTGCCTGACAACACGATGGCTGGTCCTCCTTCAAAGCGGATTTTGCGCGAGCTGGACTCATTGTTCAGCAAGCCTTGCTTCAACCACAGCTCCGGCAAGGGCATGGCAACAGCACTGCCGCCGGTGAGCAATGGCATGTCATGGCACGCATCTGCAATCGTGTAGAGGTCATCATTGGCCACGGCATCGACGACGACATGCGCTGTGCCATCTGCCGCGAGTTGGGCAAGCCTGTCGCGCAGGGCTTTCGCGCCTTTTGCCACAACATGCCGGTTGATGAGGCCGACCGGACGCGTGACCTGTGGCGCAAGCAGGCGCATCAAGTTTGAATCCCGCATCGGCGTCAGCGGGTGATCCCGCATCGGGCTTTCGGCAAGGGGTTGCTCGCCGACAAAAAGATTGCCCATGAAAATGGAACGGCCATTTTCGGGAAAGGCCGGGCAATAAATTGTTTGGCTCGCGCCAAGCGCATTCATCAAGGCTTCGGCAACGGGCCCGATGTTGCCGCGCTGTGTTGAATCAAAGGTCGAACAATATTTCCAGAAGAACCTTTGCGCACCGGCACGCTCAAGCCACGCAAACGCGGCCAGGGTCTCGGCCACGGCTTCTTCAACTGGGGCGGTCCGGCATTTCAGGGCAATGATTTCAAGAGGCGCGGTGTTCGCAGGCGGTTCATGCGGCACGCCGATGCGCAGTGATACTTGCACGCCAGACCGCGCAAGCAGCCCTGCAAGATCAGTGGCTCCTGTAAAATCATCTGCAACCGCACCAAAAAAAGTTGTCATCGTATCAGGCTTTACCGCTCTTCCCGGGCAAAGTCAGGCTGGCATTTCGGGCATAGACTTTTGCCACCGCTGCATCATCTTCACGCCCCAGACCCATGCCTGATGCTGCGAGGAATTGCTGCAGCGCCGCCGCTGTTATCAGAGCGGCAAACTTTGATGCACGGGCAGCATCCAGAACGATGCCAAGATCCTTGAGCCAAATGTTGACAGCGGAATGTGGCGTGTAATCACCTGAGACAATGTGCGGGGCACGATTCTCCAGCATCCAGCTGGTGCCCGCACAACGGGGAATGACTTTCATGAATGTTTCGGGGGCAATGCCCTGCGTCATGCCAAAGGTAATGGCCTCTGCCATTGCCGCAATGTGAACACCAGCCAACATCTGGTTGACGGCTTTCATTGCCGACCCCGCACCAGCACTGTCGCCCAGTTCAAACACAATTTCTGCCATTGCATCGAGTGCGGGCCGCGCTTTCCTGAAAGCCTCAGGGGTTCCCGACGCCATGACTGAGAGCTGGCCTTGCGCCGCCTTGACCGAACCGCCCGAAATCGGCGCGTCGAGAAAATCGATCCCGCGCGCGGCACAGCGCTTGTCGACACTGCGGGCATAATCAGGCGCAACAGTGACGCAGAGAATGACCACTGCACCGGGTGACAATCGGGCGACCAGGCCCTCAGCGCCAAAGAGCACGTCTTCTGCCTGGGTTGCATTGAGCACGACGACGACAGCTGCATCCAGTTCCGGCGCGGCAGAAGCCGTATCTTTTTGCGCACCACCTTCTGCCCGCAAACGCTTCACAGCGTCCGCATTCACATCCGCCCCATAAACGTGATGTCCAGCACGCAGGAGTGAAGAGGCAATGCCGTATCCCATGGAGCCCAGCCCGATGACGCCGATTTTCATTCCAAGCACTCCGTTCATGCGATTGAAAACTGTGGGTGTATCCACCATCGCAGGCAGTGGTTTGTCCAGTTATATATGCTGCCGCTGGAGTCGCCAGAAACATCGTAAGGGCTTGCAAGGAAATAACTCCCCGGTTTCGTGATACCAGCGCAAACTGGGGTACCGCTTTTAGGGGTACCGGGCGTGGATAATAAATGCCGGATAAGCCAGCAAGCTGGGTACCACCCTTAGGTGGGCTGTGGG
>JANOTU010000204.1:0-1521 GCA_031416515.1 Hyphomicrobiales bacterium | reverse complement strand
CTTCATCTGGGCCTATGAACGATCGGCCCAGCGCTATGCTGCCGTTCGCCAGTCCCTGGGTGAGCCTGATCCCTTCCGCCTTCGCTATCGCAATCAGTTGCGTGAATTCATCGCGGTTCTAGTTCGCTCACGCGCGGGCAGAAAAGAAGTCACTGCGCGCGTAGCCGCCTGGTCGAACGAAACCATAGAGCCCAGCGACCGGAAGCGCTTCAATGAGGTCGTGAAAGACGAGTTGACCAGCCTGCACGAGGGGAATTTCGTCCGCTACCAAATACGCCCGTCCGAATTCGCTGCCTGGCGGGAAGTGTGGAAAGAGGTATGAGCGGGGTCGTTGCCTTCATAACATCACTGCACAAGACTGAAAGCTTTGCAAAACCAAAATCCGCAGGCCCCCTCCGGGTTCAGCCATGCAAAGCTGTCCATTTCGCACTTGGCATTCAACAGCCCCGAGAGTGCCACATGATGCTCCCTGCATCGACACAAGAGGACGTCTGAAACATAAACCATTGAAATGAGTGCCATAATGTATTGGCGCTCCCTGCGGGAATCGAACCCGCCTTTACAACGTGAGAGGCTGTCGTCCTGACCGATAGACGAAGGGAGCCTGCACCAAGGCCCCTCCTATATCGGGGGAACTTTGCCAGCGCAAGCGGGCTACTTGGGTGCCACTCCAATGCGCGACAGCACCGTGTTCTTGCGGAAATCGACGATGATGATCTCTGTCGCTGTCCTGATCGCCAGACGGTCGCCGTCAAGCTGCATGTCTTGAACCGCGATGGCGCCCAGATCAAGCAATTTCGTCTCCGGCGGCGGGGCTTCGCTCTTGTTGGCGATTTTATAGATGATGCCGCCCACCAGTCCCAAAAGCATCAAGACGAGCAGGCCGCCCATGATGTATACGGCGGCTTCGAGAAACTTGAGACCCGGTTGATGAACCTCCGGTTCCAGCGGGAGATCTGCTTTGTCCGACATTGAAACTCTATCCTCATCGACACTTGACACCGTCGCCTCCGCAGCCTTGCGCCTGGATCTCTATCTGGCGCAAACCTTTCCGGAGGTGAGCCGGTCGCGGTTTCAGAGCCTTATTGCCGAAGGCCACGTCACTGTCGAGGGCGCCGTGGTCACCACGGGTCGCCACAAGCTGAAAATCGGCCAGCAAATCCATGTCGTTATCCCGCCAGCAGCTCCGGCCTGGCCCAAGGCTGAAACCATCCCGCTGCGCATCGTCTTTGAGGACAAGGACATCATCGTCATTGAAAAACCAGCAGGCTTGGTGGTCCATCCCGGTGCTGGCAATGAGACCGGCACACTGGTCAACGCGCTGATTGCCCATTGCGGCGACAGCCTCTCCGGCATTGGCGGCTTCAAGCGCCCCGGCATTGTGCATAGGCTCGACAAGGATATCAGCGGGCTTCTGGTGGTGGCCAAGAACGACATGGCCCACAAGGGCCTCTCCGAGCAATTCGCCGCCCATGGCCGCGATGGCCGTCTGGAGCGGGCCTATCTGGCCGTGGTCTGGGG
>JANOTU010000203.1:0-2374 GCA_031416515.1 Hyphomicrobiales bacterium | reverse complement strand
ACCATCTCCCTTTACACCTATGTCAGCGGCTTCAAGCAATTTGACACGAGTTACACAGCGGCGATGGCCTTTCTGGTTGTGGCCATCCTTTCGGTCATCGTCACCTTGGCGCTGCGCCGCATGGAGTTGGTGAAATGAGGCGGCCAGGTGTTTCGCGCCGCCGCGGAGGCAAGCTCGCATGGCGGTACGTCATTGCCACAGCCGTCACGCTGGTGTTTCTGTTGCCCGTATATTGGCTGTTCATGATTTCCTTCAAGACACCGGACGAAATATTTCATGTGCCGCCGCTCTGGCTGCCGGGCGAAATCCAGTTCAACAACTACTGGGTCTTGTTCAGGGATGGCGACGTGGTTGCGATCTGGAACAGCCTTGTGGTTGCGGGCGTCAGTTCCGTCATCGCCATGATATTGGGCACCTTCTGCGCCTACAGCCTCGCGCGCTTCAACACCGGCGGCGAAAATCTCGCCATGTGGATCATCTCGCAGCGCATGATACCGCCCATCGCCGTGGTATTTCCGGTGTTCCTGGTCTATGTTTATTTCGGCTTGGTTGATACGTTTTCAGGACTTATCCTGCTTTATACCGCCTTCAATTTGCCGTACGTCATATGGATGATGCGTGGCTATATTGCCGACATTCCGTTGGAGCTTGAGGAAAGCGCGCTGGTCGATGGCTGCACCCGCTGGCAGACATTCTGGAGGGTTGTGTTTCCTATGGCGCGCTCCGGCCTCATGGCGACGGCCGTTTTCACCTTTGTTTTCGCCTGGAACGATTTTCTTTTTGCGCTGATCCTGACGCGCACGGATGTCATCACCTTTCCGGTGCAACTCACCCATTACATGGGCGGACAATCAAATTTCTGGTCCAAGATTGCCGCCATGTCGGTTCTGGGCACCTTGCCAATTTTCATCGCGGTAACGCTCATGCAACGATATCTGGTGCGCGGCATTTCGCTCGGCGCCGTCAAAGGCTAAGGAGACACAAAGTGGCTGACGTCAGGATTTCCGGCCTTCATAAATACTATGGCGCGCTTCATATCCTGAAGGGCATTGACCTCGCCATTGCCGATGGTGAGTTCGCTGTTTTCGTCGGCCCATCGGGCTGCGGAAAAAGCACGCTTCTGCGCACCATTGCCGGGCTTGAAGACGAAAACAGCGGTGAAATTGCCATTGGCGGGCAAGTGGTCAACGACATGCGCCCGCGTGATCGCAACATTGCCATGGTGTTCCAGAATTACGCGCTTTATCCATTTCTCACGGTTTTCGACAACATTGCCTTTGGCTTGCGGGCGCGAAAGGTGGCGGAACCCGAAATCAAGAAACGGGTTGACGACGCCGCAGCAATGCTGGGCATCACCGCGCTGCTGGAGCGTTTCCCAAGGCAACTCTCCGGCGGTCAACGTCAACGCGTTGCAATCGGTCGCGCCATCGTCAGGCAGGCGCAACTTTTTCTCTTTGATGAGCCACTCTCAAATCTCGATGCCAAATTGCGGGACGAGATGCGGGGCGAGATCAAGAGACTGCACAAAGAACTCGCCACAACCATGATTTATGTCACCCATGATCAGGTGGAAGCGATGACATTGGCGGATCGCATCATACTTTTGCGTGATGGCCGCATCGAACAACAGGGTTCGCCGCTTGAACTGTTTGAAAATCCTGCCACCGGATTTGTGGCGGAGTTTCTCGGCTCGCCCTCAATCAATCTCATTCCGGCAAAGCTGGTGATCCGGGGCAAGAGTGTTGCCGCTGTCTTGAATACTGGCGAAGTGCTTGAACTTCCCAGGGAGCGTTTGCTGGCAACCAGCGCCAATCACGAACGCAATGTGATCCTCGGCATCAGGCCACAGCACCTTGCCCGCGCCGGCGAGGGCGCGTTGGCGCCTGGTTTCATCCGCATCAAAGCCTCGGCAGACATCATCCAGCCAACGGGCACACGGACTTATGTCACGTCCCGCATTGGCGGCGTTGCTGTGACGGCTGAACTTGGCGCCCATGACGTGCATGAAGAGGGGGCAGCGCTGGATTATGCGGCGGATTTGAACCGTTGCATTCTCATTGATCCAACCACAGGCAAAGTCTTGTAAGATGACCGATCATCGCTCAAACCTCAGCCTGGAACAACGGGCCTATCACATTCGGCGCCACGCGCTGCGCATGGGAGAGGTGCAGGGGCAGGGTTACATTGCCCAGGCGCTTGGCGTTGCGGATGTTCTCGCCGTTGCCTATTTCGGTGCGCTTGACTATCACCAGCAAGATCCTGAGTGGGAAGGGCGAGACCGTTTTCTGCTGTCAATCGGGCATTACGCCATTGCGCTCTATGCGGCCTTGATTGAAGCGGGGATATTGCCTGAAGATGAAATCGAAACCTACGG
>JANOTU010000202.1:0-12623 GCA_031416515.1 Hyphomicrobiales bacterium | reverse complement strand
GTGGGGGGGGCGGGCCCGGCCCCGGCCTTTGTTTTGGGGGGGTACCGCGCCTTGGGTATTCCCCCCCCCCCCCCCACGAAGATAATTCCCCCCCCCCGGGGGGGGGGTTGTTTACTGCCTCCGCTTGCGGGGGGGGGCCCTGGCAGGAGGATATCAGACTCGCCGACAGGCCCCCTCCGGCGCGTTCCGCACCACCTTCCCCGCAAGGGGGGAGAACAGAAGCGGGATTACTCCCCGCCATTGCCGCAGCCTGCGCCCGGACTGGAGCGCGCAACTCCCGCACGCGTCGGCGACGAGACGTCGCCGCTCCGGGCCACTTGCGGCATGCAAACAAGGCCAGAGTTCCCATGACCTGTGGTTGCTGGACCGCGAAGCTCGACTTCGCGATGTTGAAGCGCTAAGTTTCCCGAATGACCATCGTCACCATTCACAAAGCCAGGACCACGCTGTCGCAACTCATCAAACGCGCCGAAGCCGGCGAAGTGATCGAGATCGCGCGGCGGGACAAGGTCGTGGCCACGCTGCAACCGAAGGGCGTGGAACCCAAAAAAAAGACCATGGGCATCGGCGCCTGGAAGGGACAGGCGGTGGTTCATCCGTCCTTCTACGACGACATGACACCGGAAGAAATGTCGTTGTGGGAGGATGGCCCAATTGAACCTCCTCGTTGATACCCATGTCCTGATCTGGCTTCTGAACCGGAGTCCGGAAATCACGGACCATCACATTGAACTGGTGACCGACCCGGACAATTCGATTTTCTTGAGCGCGGTTTCAATTTTTGAAATGACGACCAAAGCCCGGATTGGCAAACTACACTTGCCTGCCCGCTACATGACAAATGCGGCCCACGTGTTTGACGACTTCGGATACCTGCCGCTCAACCTTGTTCCCGCCCACGCGGATCTTGCAGGCAGGTTGCCCGGCTTGCACAAAGACCCCTTCGACCGCCTGCTGGCGGCGCAGGCGATTGTGGAAGACATGCCGATCATGACGATCGACACGCGGATCAGGGATTTGGGGGCGAAGGTGGTGTGGTGAGGGGTCCAGCGGTGTTTTGCAGCCCAACGCGGAGTGCGGTTTTACGCAGCCCATCGCCAACTCCACTCCGCCGCCCGCAAGTATGGGTGGCCGGGTCAAGCCCGGCCATGGAGAGCGGGGGCCCGCCGGAGGGACCTCAGCCGGCGCAGCGCGCCACCTTCTAACAGAGCTTTCATCTTCCCGGAACAGCCCTGCTGTCGATGCGTTGCGCCATGAACACGAGGACAAAACTGACAAACATCACAATGGTCGCCATGGCATTGATCTCGGGCGTCACACCGAACCTGATCATGGCGTAAATCTGCATGGGCAGCGTGGTTGAAGACTGGCCAGCGCCCGCCGTGAAATAGGCGATGATAAATTCATCGATGGAGAGCGTGAAGGCAAGGAGCGCCGCCGCAATGACCGAGGGCAGGATGAGGGGAAGTGTGATCCGCGTGAATGTGACCAGGTGCCCCGCACCCAGATCGCGCGAGGCTTCGGTGAGCGACCAGTCAAAACCCTTGAGGCGGGCCCGCACCACAGCGCAGACAAACGCGATATTGAACACCACATGAGCCATGATGATGGAATGCAGGCCAAGGGTGAATTTAACCAGCGTGAAAAATGACAGAAGCGCAATCGCCAGCACAATGTCGGGAATGATCATCGGCGCAAACAGCAGCGCATCGCGGAAAGGCGAGGTCTTCGACCGTTCCACGCCCAGCGCCAGAAGTGTGCCGAGGATCGTGGCGATGACCGTCGAGATGCTGGCGACCACCAGCGAGTTCCAGCCCGAGGCCAGAATTTTCGGATTGGCCGCAAGCTTGCCATACCATGCAAAAGAAAATCCGGTCCACACCGTCGGCAGGCCCGCCTTGTTGAGCGACAACACCATCAGAACCACGATGGGCACATAGAGAAACACGAACGTGAGCCCAAGATGCAGCCTGAGCCAGCTAGACATGGGCGCGCCTTGCGCGCGTGGCCTGGGCAAACAGCAGCGCCATCATGAGCGCAATGAGCAGCCCCGAAAGTGTTGCCCCGAAGGGCCAGTCGCGGGCGGAGAGGAATTGGTCATAGATGAGATTGCCGATCATCTGGAACTTGCCGCCGCCGAGCAAATCCGGCGTCACAAAATTGCCGATCGAAAGCACAAACACAAAAACCGCTCCGGCTGTCACACCCGCCGCGGTGAGCGGCAGGGTGATGCGCCGGAAGGTGGTCCACGCCCCCGCGCCCAGGTCGCGCGAGGCTTCCACGAAAGATTGGTCAAGCCGCTGCAAGGCGGAATAGATGGCGAGAATGACGAACGGCGTATAGCTGTAGACCAGCCCGAGAATGACCGCGAATTCATTGTAGAGCAGCGGCAATGGTTCACTGATCACCCCCAAATTCTTGAGGCCCGTATTGATCAGCCCGACCGGATTGAGCAGTACGATCCAAGCATAGGTGCGGATGAGATAGTTGGTCCAGAACGGCAGCATGGCGAGAAACAACAGCGCTGTCTGATGCTTTGCCTTCGAGATGGCATAGGCTGCGGGATAGCCAATCAGCAGCGCGATCAATGTGGAAAGGCCCGCGATCCGGGCGCTGTCGAGAAAGATCGACACATAAAGTGGATCAGCAGCACGGCGAAAATTCTCCAGTGTCGGCGCGTTCCAGTCAACGCCTCCGTAAATCCCGCGCTCAAAAAAGGCCAGCACAAAGATCAAAAGACAAGGCAGCAACATCAACGCGCTGAGCCAAGTCAGGCCCGGCGCCATCAACAGCCATGAACTGAGCCGGGGCGAGATCATCCTTATTTTTCCCTTCTCCCGCAAAGGGAGAAGGGGAGTCTCACTTGGCCGCCATGATTTCCGAAACCGTCCTGGAGAACGCCTTCATCCCCGCTCCCAGATCGCGCAGCTGCTCGTATTTGAGCAGGTCCGCCGGGGTGATCGCCATGTTGGGATATTTGGTCAGCATGGCCTTGTCGATGGCCTCCATGCCGACCTTGTTGGGGGTTTTGTACATGATGTTTTCCACCACCCATTTGCCGTTCTCGGCGCTCAGCACGAAGTTGATGAATTTAGCGGCGGCGTCCGGGTTCTTCGAGGCCTTGGCGATCACCATGGTATCGACCCACAAATCTGAGCCTTCCCTGGGCACCACATATTTGATCTTGTCATTCTCGGCGATGCCGTAATTGCACCAGCCATCCCAGGCATGAACCAGCGAGGCCTCGCCGGAAATCAACTTGGAATAAAATGTTGTGTCATCGTAAGATAGCAGACTTTTCTTGGTGGCCAAAAGCTGGTCGCGGGTCTTGTCGAGGCCCGCCTGATCGGAAGTATTCACCGAGAGGCCGCCTGCGAGAAAGCCCGCCGCCATCAGCCAGCGGTCAGTGGCCAGCATGGTGATCTTGCCTTTGAGGTCTTCCGCTGGGTTCAGCAAATCATTCCAGCTTGTGGGCTCCGCCTTCACCAGATCAGAGCGATAGCACAAGCCCGTGGTGCCCCAGGCATAGGGCACGGAAAAACTGTTGCCCGGATCATGGGTGAGCTTGGTGGCTTCCGGATAGAGGTTGGCGAGGTTGGGAATTTTGGCCCCGTCAATGGCGGCCAGCAGCCCCAGCTTGTTCAGCGCCTCGGCAAAGGGAGAAGACACAAACAACACATCAAAGCCCTCGCCGCCCGAGGCTGTCACCTTGCCCATGATCTCCTCATTGGTGGCATGGACCGCGACTTCCAGATCAATGCCGGTTGCCGCCTTGAACCTCTCGGCCATGTCCTTGGGCATGTAGCCATCCCAGTTCGAGATGACGATCTTTTCGGCGAAGGCTGTGCTGGCGCTTGTTGCCAGCAGGGTGATTGCTGCGACGAGGCTTTTGAGTTTCATGGCCGTCCTCCCTGATTGAAGCATGCAGACTATGGCAAATCACCCCCTTGGTCGAGGCCCCTGAATGCTCTAAACACCGACCCATGGAAAAAACCGCTTACGTCAAGACATATGGCTGCCAGATGAATGTCTATGACTCCGAGCGCATGCGCGATGTGCTGGCGGGACAGGGGTATGGGGAGGCGCAAGCGCCCGAGGGCGCTGATCTGGTGATCCTTAACACCTGCCATATCCGCGAAAAGGCGGTGGAGAAAGTTTATTCGGAGCTTGGCAAAATCAGGCGGATGAAGCGGGCGAGGCCCGGCATGTTGATTGCAGTCGCGGGCTGCGTGGCGCAGGCTGAGGGCGACGAGATTGTCCGGCGCGAGCCATCGGTTGATCTGGTGTTTGGGCCGCAGACCTATCACCGCCTGCCGCAATTGTTGCAACAGCGCCATGAGACGGGCCGTTCGGTGGTTGAGGCGGATTTCCCCGTTGATGACAAGTTTGAGGCGCTTGTGCCGCGCAAGACCAAAAGCGTCACCGCCTTTCTCACCGTGCAGGAAGGCTGCGACAAATTCTGCACTTTCTGTGTGGTGCCCTATACCCGCGGCGCTGAATTCTCCCGTCCCGTGGCGCAGATTTTGACCGAAGCCCGGAAACTCGCCGAATCAGGTGTGCGCGAACTCACTTTGCTTGGCCAGAATGTGAATGCCTATCATGGCGATATGGGCCTTGCTGGCCTTGTTGCGCAATTGTCACGCATCGATGGCATTGAACGCTTGCGCTACATGACCAGCCACCCCCGCGACATGGATGATGCCTTGATTGCCGCCCACGCCGAAAACCCCAAGCTCATGCCTTACCTGCATCTCCCCGTGCAGTCCGGCAGCGACGCCATTCTCAAGGCCATGAACCGGGGCCATACCGCAGAACACTACATTCGCCTCATCGAACAGGTGCGCGCAGCGCGGGCCGATATTGCAATTTCAGGCGATTTCATTGTCGGCTTTCCCGGCGAAACCGACGCCGATTTCAATGCCACCCTCGATCTGGCGCGCGAGGTGAAATATGCCGCCGCCTATTCCTTCAACTATTCGCCCCGCCCCGGCACCCCGGCGGCTGATTTCGCGCCTGTTCCTGACGAGGTGAAGTCAGCAAGGCTCCAGCAATTGCTGGGCCTCATCCACCACCAGCAGACCGCCTTCAACGCCTCCTGTGTGGGCCTCACACTCCCCGTCCTCATCGAAAAACCGGGCCGCGATCCGGGCCAGCTCATGGGCCGCTCACCCTATTTGCAGGCGGTGCATGTGACGGGCTCCGCCCATTTAATTGGGGATATCATTGAAACTCAAATAACAAGTGTTGGAACGAACAGCCTTTCAGGCCATTATAGGGACGCTGCATGACTGATTCTGGAGATTTGACCCTTTGAATTCAACTGCCTCTGCCGCCCAACTCGCCCGGCGCGATGATGCCGACACCCTCACCCTTGCATTTGATGACAACCGCCTGCTTTCGCTGGTGTGCGGCGAGCATGACGAGCATTTGGCCATCATTGAATCAAAACTCAGTGTTGATATAACCCCGCGCGGCAATCGGCTTGCCGTGCGAGGGGCGGCCCGCGAAAAAGTCCGCGAGGTGCTGGGGGCGCTTTACAACAGGGCGCGGGTTGGCCGCGAGATCACCAGAGGCGATGTTGATGGAGCCATCCGCATGAACGAAGCCGCTGAAGCGCTTGAGTCCTCCGGCGCATCAGTGCGCACCAGGCGCAAACTGGTGATGCCGCGCACCCAGATGCAGGGGAAATATGTCGAAGCCATCCGCCAGCATGAACTGGTCTTCGGCGTGGGGCCGGCTGGCACCGGCAAAACCTATCTCGCCGTGGCCTGCGCGGCCGAGGCCCTGATGAACGGCGATGTCGACCGGATCGTGCTCTCGCGCCCTGCCGTCGAAGCAGGTGAGCGCCTGGGCTTTCTCCCCGGCGACATGAAAGAGAAGGTCGATCCCTATCTCCGCCCCCTTTATGACGCGCTTTATGATGTGATGCCTGCCGCTTTGGTCGCCAAGGGGCTGGCCGAAAACCAGATTGAGATCGCTCCTCTTGCCTTCATGCGCGGACGCACATTGGCTGGCGCGTTCATCATCCTTGATGAGGCGCAGAACACCACACCCATGCAGATGAAAATGTTTCTGACGAGATTGGGCGAAGGCAGCCGCATGGTGGTGACGGGCGACCCCTCTCAGGTTGATCTTCCCACCGGCGCCGTCTCCGGCCTCGCCGATGCCGTGGCCACCCTCAAAGGCGTTGACAGTGTGGCAATCGCCGCCTTTGTCAACGCCGACATCGTGCGCCACGCGCTGGTGGGGCGCATTGTTGAGGCTTATGACAAGAAGGGCCTGGCGGGGAAGAAATGAGCCCAGCCGCTCCGGCCCTCATCCGCCCTTCGGGCACCTTCTCCCATGGCCCAAGAGCCACGGGAGAAGGCGATCAATAGTTATGGCCTTCTCCCGTTTGCGTCTTCGCAAATGGGAGAAGGTGGCCGAAGGCCGGATGAGGGCCCTTTGCCGTGAACTTCTCAATCGATATTGAAGACGATAACTGGAACCAGATTCCAGACCTGGAAGATGTGGCGCGAAAAGCTGTGGCCGCAGCGCTGGGCGATGCCAATGTTGAGGTCAATATTCTGTTTACGGATGATCTCGCAATCGCCAAACTCAACAAGGACTGGCGCGGCAAGGCCTCCCCCACCAATGTTCTGTCCTTCCCCGTGGATGATTTTCCCGTGCCCGCTGGCGAGGCCAAGCCGCTGGGCGATATCGTCTTGGCTTACGGCGTTGTTTCCCGCGAAGCCGCCGAACAAGGCAAGACATTGCCGCAGCACGCCATACACCTTATGATACACGGCGCACTCCATCTCCTGGGTCATGACCATGAGGCAGACGCTGACGCCCAGGCGATGGAAGCATTGGAAATAGATATCCTGAAAGGACTTGGGTTCCCCGATCCCTATGAGCGAGACTGAAACGACACCTGAGGCCAGTATTTGGCGCAAATTGAAAGCCCGTCTTTCCGGCACCCGCGACCGGGGCCTGCGCGAAAGCCTGGAGGGGGCGATTGAAACCCACGCGGCGCAAAACCCCGGCGAAAGCTTCGGGCCGGAGGCCAAGTCGATGATGCTCAACATCATCGAGTTTTCGGACCTTCGCGTTGACGACGTGATGGTGCCGCGCGCCGACATCATCGCCGTGGAGGACACAGCGACCCTGCGCGAGCTCCTCAACCGCTTTGTCGATGCGGGTCATTCGCGCCTGCCCGTCTACCGTGAGAGCCTCGATGAGATCACCGGCATGGTGCATGTGAAGGATCTCATGGGCTGGATGGCGGCCAAGGGCATGAAGCGGCGGAAATCAAAGTCCGCTGAACCTCCAGCGCCCACCGGGCTTTCGCTCAGTGTGGGCGAACTTGACATGTCGCTGCGTCAGTCAGGCCTGCACCGCGAAGTTCTGTTCGTGCCGCCCTCGATGCCAGCCTCCGACCTTCTGGTGAAAATGCAGGCGAGTCATATTCATCTCGCCATTGTCATTGATGAATATGGCGGTACCGATGGCCTTGTCTCCATTGAAGACCTGGTGGAAGAAATCGTCGGCGATATTTCTGATGAACACGACACCGACGAGGACAATCTGATCAAGCCGGCGGGCGAGGGCGTTTATGTCGCGCTTGGTCGGGTGGACATCGCCCGGCTGGAAGAACTCCTCGGTGTTGATCTTTTGCCTGACGATGAGGAAGAGGAAGTTGACACGCTGGCTGGCCTCATCTTCAAGATGGCGGGGCGCGTGCCCGCGCGGGGTGAAATCATCCGCCACAGTTCTGGTCTTGAATTTGAAATACTTGAATCCGATCCGCGCCGCGTCAAGCGCCTGCGCATCACCACGAAAAAACCAGAGCTTGAGCCTGACGCTCAGCCCCAGGGATAAACTCAATCTCCATGCCTGCTTTCCCTTCCGATAAACTCGACCGGATCATCCAGCGCTTTGCCACGGTGGAGCATGGCATGTCTTCAGGTGCCACTGGCGAGGCGTTCGTCAAGCTCTCCAAGGAATATGCCGAGATCGAGCCAACCGCCAAAATGGCGCTGTCTTTGCGCAAAGCTTGCGGCGAGAAGGCCGAGGTTGAGGAGATGCTGAAAGCCGGCGGCGAAATGGCCGGCATGGCCGAAGCCGAGCGCGGCCGCCTTGAGGCGGATATTGCGCGCATGGAGCAGCAGTTGCGTGTGCTGCTGCTCCCCAAGGACGCCGCCGACGAGCGCAATGTCATTCTCGAGGTGCGCGCCGGAACCGGCGGCGATGAGGCGGCGATTTTCGCGGGCGATCTTTTCCGCATGTATCAGCGCTATGCGGCATCGAAGGGCTGGCGGGTTGAGGTCATCTCCGCCAGCGACGGCGAGCATGGCGGCTACAAGGAAGTGATCGCCAACATCTTTGGGGCTGGCGCATACGCGCACATGAAATTTGAATCCGGCGTCCACCGCGTGCAGCGTGTGCCCGCCACCGAAACGCAAGGGCGCATTCACACCTCCGCCGCAACCATCGCCGTGCTGCCGGAGGCGGAGGAAGTTGATATCAAGATCGAGGACAAGGATCTGCGCATCGATGTTTACCGCTCTTCCGGCCCCGGCGGGCAATCGGTCAACACCACCGATTCAGCCGTGCGCATCACCCATTTGCCCACCGGCCTTGCGGTGGCCCAGCAAACCGAGAAATCGCAACTCAAGAACAAGAACGCCGCCATGAAGCTCTTGCGGTCGAGACTCTATGATCTGGAGCGCCAGCGGATTGATTCGGCGCGTTCAGCCGAGCGCAAGGGCCAGGTGGGGTCCGGCGACCGCTCCGAGCGCATCCGCACCTATAATTTCCCGCAAGGCCGCATCACCGATCACCGGATTAACCTCACACTCTACAAGCTGGACCAGATCATTGAAGGACCAGCCTTGGAGGAATTGGTGCAGGCTCTGATGAACCACCATCAAGCGGAACTGCTGGCGGCCCAGGAACATGCGGTGTGATCTCCTTTCTTTCCTCCCCCCGCAACGGGGGGAGGAAAGGAAATTATGACCACTTCGCTCCAGGCGCTACTCGCATTTGCCCGGCGGGAGATGGACCCGCTTGATGCCAGGCTCTTGCTGCAGCATGCCACGGGGCTCAGCCATGGCGAGGTGATTGCCGATCCTCAGCGGGTGATTGGTGAATCTGAGATCAAGTTATTTAATTTCTTGGTGGCAAGGCGAATGCGGGGCGAGCCGGTGTCGCGGATCATCGGCGCCCGCGAGTTTTATGGCCGGGAGTTTCTCGTTACCCCCGCCGTGCTCGATCCCCGCCCCGATACCGAAACGCTGATCGACGAAGCCCTGATGCTGATGGGGCAGGCCCCGCGCATACTTGATCTGGGCGCGGGCTCCGGGGCCATCATCATCACCCTGCTGGCCGAGCGGGCGGACGCCTTGGCTGTGGCGGTGGATATATCAGAGGATGCCCTGGCGGTGGCCAGCGCCAATGCCAGCGCTCTGGGCGTGGCCAGCCGATTGTCCTTCATTCAGGGCGATTGGTTCAGCGCCGTTGTGGGCCGCTTTGACCTCATCATCTCCAATCCGCCCTACATCGTGGCTGCGACAATCGCCACCCTTGAGCCCGAAGTCCGCGAGTTTGATCCCCGGCTCGCCCTTGATGGCGGGGCGGATGGGCTGGGTGCCTACCGCCAGATTGCCGCCGGCGCCATGGCCCATCTCGCAACCGGTGGCCATGTCATCGTTGAGATCGGTGCGGGCCAGGAAAATGATGTTGCTGCCATCTTCGCCAGTGCAGGTTTTGTCCTCGTTTCCACCCGGCGCGATCTGGGCGGCCACATCCGCTGTCTAAGCTTCTGTGGACAGTCCCAAAATTAGCCATTGGAAATCACCGCCATCTCGGCTACATAGAGCTTACGCGAGTTCCGCCGCCTTGAGTGATGCTGCCGGGGACTTGGCTCAAACCAACGGGTAAATTATTGAAACAGCTCAAATTTTGAGCATATTGGACAAGCATCCGCCGCAAATATTGGGGCTGGTATGGCTTTGGTCACAACCAAAATTCTTAACAACGACATGGAAACCGCATGAGACCTCCCCAGCATAAGCAACGTGGCCGCAATCGTCATCGCATCGGCGGAGGCGGCGGCGGTGGCAGCAGCAGCAGTATGAGCGGCGGCAATCCGCTGACAAGGGTTTATGAGAGCAATGGCCCGGATGTGAAGGTCCGCGGCAACGCCCAGACGGTGGCGGATAAATATCTGCAATTGGGGCGCGATGCCCAGTCTTCCAGCGATATTGTCATGGCCGAGAGCTATTACCAGTACGCCGAGCACTATCTCCGCATTGTCAGCGCCGCCCAGGCCTATCAGCAGCAGATGCAGCCGCAGCAGCAGTTCCGCGACGATGACGACGAAGACAGCGACAATCCCGCCCAACCGCAAATGGCTGAGCAACCTGAGGTGAGCGCCGAGCAGCCCTTTGAGGCTGAGCGTCCGCAGCAACAGCAATTCAACCGCCCGCCGCGCGAGCAGGGCTTTAACCGCAACAACCGCCCGCGCTGGCAGGACCGCCGCGACCAGAGCCAGCCCAATGGCAATGTCGAGCAGCGCCCCGTGGCCGTCCAGCCCCGCTTTGAAGAACAGCCTCCGCCGGTTCAGGCAACACCTGCCCCAGCTGCGCGTGAAGAGCCCGGCCAGTGGGAAGCGCCCTCGTTCCTGATGCGGCCGGCACCGCTTCCGCCCGTGACGGAGCCGGACGAAGTGGCCGCAGCACCCACCCCCGTGCGCCGTCCCCGCAAACCCCGCGTGGTGGCCACCCCTGCGGCGGATTGATCCAGATCAAAATGCAAGGGCCGGTTGATCCGGCCCTTTTTCTTTTGCGCGGTGTTCCTATATCTCTGACAACAACAAGGAGATCATCATGGAATTTGAAAAATTCACCGAACGCTCGCGGGGGTTCATTCAATCGGCCCAGTCGCTGGCCTTGCGCGAAGGCCACCAGAAATTCACCCCTGAACATCTGCTCAAAGTCCTGCTTGATGACGAGGAGGGCCTCGCGGCTGGCCTGATCCAGTCCGCAGGAGGTGATTCGCGAGCAGCGCTTCGCGAGACGGAACTGGCGCTGAAGAAACTGCCCAAGGTCTCAGGCGGTGGCGCCGGCCAAGTCTATCTGTCTCCGGAAATGGCGCGGGTGTTTGAAGCTGCCCTCAAGATGGCCGAGAAATCCGGCGACTCTTATGTCTCCGCCGAGCGCCTGTTGCAGGTGCTTGCCATTGAGCCCAGCGAAGCGTCAAAAGCCTTGAAAGCCGCTGGCGTCACCCCGCAAAGCCTCAACGCCGCGATCAACGCCGTCCGCAAGGGCCGCACCGCCGACACGGCCTCCGCCGAGCAGGGCTATGACGCGCTGAAGAAATACGCCCGCGATCTCACTGAAGCCGCCCAATCGGGCAAGCTGGACCCGGTGATTGGCCGCGACGAGGAAATCCGCCGCACCATTCAGGTGCTGTCCAGGCGGACCAAGAACAACCCCGTGCTGATCGGCGAACCCGGTGTCGGCAAGACAGCGATTGCCGAGGGGCTGGCGCTGCGCATCATCAAGGGCGATGTGCCCGAAAGCCTGAAGGACAAGAAGCTCCTCGCTCTTGATATGGGTTCCCTCATCGCCGGGGCCAAATATCGCGGCGAGTTTGAAGAGCGCCTGAAGGCGGTGCTCTCGGAAGTCATCGCCGCTGAAGGCAATGTCATTCTCTTCATTGATGAGATGCACACGCTGGTGGGGGCCGGCAAGGCCGATGGGGCCATGGACGCTTCCAATCTCCTGAAGCCCGCGTTGGCGCGCGGCGAACTCCATTGCGTGGGGGCGACGACTCTGGATGAATACAGGAAGCATGTGGAGAAGGACGCAGCCTTGGCGCGGCGTTTCCAGCCGATTTACGTCAATGAGCCGAGCGTTGAGGATTCAATCTCGATCCTGCGCGGCATCAAGGAGAAATATGAGCTGCACCACGGGGTGCGCATCACTGATGCGGCAATCGTTGCAGCGGCCACATTATCGAATCGCTATATCTCTGACCGCTTTCTTCCCGACAAGGCCATTGATCTCATGGACGAGGCGGCCGCGCGCCTGCGCATGCAGGTTGATTCGAAGCCCGAGGAGCTTGACGAGATGGACCGCAAGATCATGCAATTGCAGATCGAGCGCGAGGCCTTGAAGAAGGAAACCGACCGCGCTTCGAAAGACCGCCTCGAAAAGCTCAGCAAGGAATTGACCGAGCTTGAGGAAAAATCCGCAGGCTTCACACGGAAATGGCAGGCCGAGAAGGAAAAGCTCGCTTCCGCTTCCAAAGTGAAGGAGGAACTGGAAAAGGCCCGCCTTCAGCTTGATCAGGCCCAGCGTAAAGGCGATTTCGCCAAAGCGGGCGAACTTGCCTATTCCACCATCCCCGGCCTTGAAAAGCAGTTGAAGGCGGCTGAGGATGTGGACGGGGCCAAGATGCTCGAAGAAGCTGTGACCGAATCACATGTGGCGCAAATCGTTTCGCGCTGGACCGGCGTTCCGGTCGACCGGATGCTGGAAGGCGAGCGCGACAAGCTCTTGCACATGGAAAAGGATTTGGCCCGCCGCGTGGTTGGTCAATCCGAAGCTGTGGAAGCTGTCGCCACCGCCGTGCGCCGG
>JANOTU010000201.1:0-1602 GCA_031416515.1 Hyphomicrobiales bacterium | reverse complement strand
GTAGTTCGTTCTTCACGCGCTCGGGGTTCGCGTAGCCAGCCAGGGGCTTGCGCAGGGCGTATGAGCCGGCCTGCTCCCTGTAGTAGTCGGTCTCCTTCACGACGGCCCGGATGTTGTCTTGGAGGCGGTTTACGTGGTCCTTCAGGGGCCGGGGGGCGTTGGCGTTGAACTCATGCCTTACGCCGCCTGCAATTCGACGTGCACTTTTTGTCCGAGCGCGGTCGCAATGTTCACCAGCGCATCGAGCGAAAACCGCGATACACGCCCACGCAGCAGGTCGTTCATGCGCGGCTGCGTCACGCCAAGCCGCTTGGCCTCTTCGGCTTGGGTTGAGCTTCCAGTCGGCGATGGCCTCTTGGATAGCGATCATCAAGCCAGACTTACTTTCAACAAATAGTACCAATCGGGACTGCAACTAGCGGGGACACCGCCGCCATAAATCAAAACCCCGCTTGCGTTGCACCACGGCATGATCAGCCAATTGGATTTCGGCGATATCCCTGTTGACCAGGAACCTTGCGCCCGCAAGCATGAATTACAATTTTGGAGAATAGCCGCTTATGGCAGATTGAGCGTACGCTGTCAAGGACTAAATTCAGGCGGCCGATGCCTGCAGGTTGCGGGGGATGCGCACTGTCACTTCGGTGCCGTGGCCAATCTTGCTGCTGATCACCAGCGTGCCGCCATGCAGTTCAACGAAGGAGCGCGAGATGGCGAGGCCGAGGCCGGAACCGCCTTTGCTTTTGGTGAACTGGTTTTCCACCTGTTCGAAGGGCCGTCCCAGCTTCTCGATGTCGCAGGCCGGAATGCCGATGCCGGTGTCGGAGATGCGGATGCTAAAGGCCGTAGTGTCAGTCCACGCCGCAATTTTCACAACGCCTCCTTCGGGCGTGAACTTGACGGCATTGGAAAGCAGATTGATGAACACCTGCTTCAGGGCGCGGCGATCGGCGATGATGGCAAGGCCTGCGGGAATGTCGCGCATGATGTCGACGCGGCCCTGCTGGGCGCGGGGGCCGACCAGGCGCATGACCTCATCAAAGATGGCGCCAAGCGGGGCCATCTCGGTTTCAAGCTGCATCCGGCCCGCCTCGATCTTCGACATGTCGAGAATGTCATTGATGACATCGAGCAGAAATTGCCCACTGCGGTGAATGTCATGGGCATATTCGCTGTATTTCTCAGACCCCAAAGGCCCGAACATCTGCGCCTGCATCACTTCGCTGAAGCCAATGATGGCATTGAGGGGGGTGCGCAGTTCATGGCTCATATTGGCGAGAAATTCTGATTTGGAGCGGTTGGCGGATTCGGCGCGGGTTTTCTCGCGGGCGTATTTGTCGGCAAGTTCAGCCAGGCTCTGCGCCTGCTGGTCAGCAAGCTGGCGCTCCTTTTGCAAATCGCGCACGGTCATCATCAGATCGCGCTCAGAGCGCACCAGGCTCGCCTCGTGGCGTTTGAGCTCGGTGATGTCGGTGCCCACGGAAACAAAGCCGCCATCCTTGGTGCGGCGCTCATTGATCTGCAGCCAGCGCTGATCGGCAAGCTGCACTTCAAATGATGCGCCGCCACTCAGGCGCTGCCGCACGGCGGGTTCGCGGGCGG
>JANOTU010000200.1:0-2948 GCA_031416515.1 Hyphomicrobiales bacterium | reverse complement strand
CGGCGACCGCGGCGGAAGTCATCGTCAGCTATCTGAGCGGCAATGGGGGGCCGGGCGACATCCGGCGTTGATTTGGTCGACGGGAATGGAAAGGCCTTGAGCATTTCAGTTATCGCCGACCCCGCAAAAATCTGGGGATCTGAGGGTGTGAGGCCCTGCTCGCCCTCCCATTTTTCAATGAGTTTTTTTGCCTCGGCAAACGCATCGGGAAATGAGCGGGTGTTTTTGAACGCATTGTTAAAGAGGGCATCCCCGAAATAGGTCCAATCGCGCTCGTTGGAGCAGCCAAATGATGTCCGGTCCGCATGGGCTGCCGTCAGAATCAGTGTGTCGGCGTCAGACAGCGCCGGAATGAAACTGCCAGCATGGCAGGCCGAAAGAATAAGCACCTTGTGCTTGATGGCGGATTTTTTCAGGGCCTGCGCAAGCCAATCCGGCGTGATCTGGTTCAGGCTGAAGCCCGGCGCCGTGACTGAAAGCAGGCCCTTTGAACCGTGCGACGTGATGAACAGCACCAGGACGTCTTTACGCCGGTCCATCGCCTTGCCGATTCCCTCAAGGATCATTTCGAGATTGGTGCGGCTGGCCAATGCTGTGCGCGCAATTGTGTCGTAACTGTTGATGAGGAGCACGGATCGCCCGCTTGTTCCGAAGCGTTCGTCCATGATGTCTTGAGCGCTGATGACTTCCCTGCGGAATACATCCTGCGCATCGCTTGCAGCCATGCCGACGAAATAGATCTGCGGCTGGTTCTTGGGCGACGGGCGCAGTCCGGCCAAGGCCTCGTCAATGAGCTTTGGCTGGCGGTAGAGCGCGGCCTCAATATCGTATTGGGGTGGCGGGTCGCGGTAGGACGTCTCCTGGGCTCCGGTGTCCCTCTGCAGCGCCAGAAGGGCGGAACGACCAAGGTGCCACGCGTCAAGTCTCTGCCAGTTCGAGTTGTAGCCGAGCACGATCGGCTGAAATGGGACCAGCAACAATGGCAGTATCCCGGCAGCAGCGAAGCGAAGTCCCGCCAGGCGCAACTGGCCATTCCACAGCTGCCGCCCAGCCCGCCACATCGCGAAATAGAGCCAGGCCATCAGCAGATAGTTGAGAGGAGTCCATGCGGCATACCGGTAATAGTCAAGTTGTCCGAAGCCGTTGATAGGCAGCAAGTAGAGGGCGACAAGATCAAGCGTCAGCAGGCGAAACAGGAAAATGATCGCTAGGAAGTCGGCGAGCGCGCGGCTCAGCGGCAGCGCAGCCATCCGTCCGCCAGCGACGATGATTGCCCCGGCGAATACTGCTGCTTCCGCAAACGCCCTGACGATGCCGTATTCATTGAAGGTCATTTCCTGGCCAGCCACCAGGAAATCAATGATGGCGCTCAAGGACAGGGTGAGCAGGAACAAGACAACAAGTGTGGAGGCCCGAACCCCCGCTGCCGCTTGCGGAGCCCGCCGAAAGAAAGCAAGGTGCGCGGCGCGGCGAAGGCTCAATCTTAGTTCGGTAACCAATTGTTTTTGCAACAGGGCGATTCAGTAAAACCTTCGACCGAAGAGTGCGATGGCAGCATTTTTGTCGTCTTGGAATGTTTCGAGGGCGAGAGTTGGCGAAAGATCCAGAATTTTGCAGAGCGTGATGACGAGAGCCTTGAGGGAGAAGATGTTACGGGGTGCATTGTCCTTGCGGTTGGTGGCCTTGTCTTCGTCGAGTGTGACGTCCTTGTTGCGGTGCAGATTGTTTTCGATGGACCAATGGCCGCGGTTGAAAGCCAGCAGAGCGGCTGGCGAGGCTTGCATGGCCGACATGCTGATGATGAGCCATGCGGTTTCGTCGGTTTTGACCCAGACCCCTTTGCGCTTGATCTCGCGCTTGCGGCTGACGCGGGCGATTTGCTGGATGCTCGGCCAGTCCTTCAGCAATGGCCCGAGGGCGGCAGCGGGCAGCACATCAATGCTGCGTTGCTCGATGCGCCCGTGCGCCTTGGTGGCTGGCTCAGTGTAACTGCTGAGGGGGAAAAACCGGCGTTTCGAACGCCGTCATCATGTCAGCCTTGAGGTTTTTCTGGTTATCTTTGACTGGCAAGACATAGTCACCTCCACGATCAACGATTGTTGCAGCAATGGCTTTTTGACACATCAGCGCATCGCCGGTCATCACCTTGTCCTTGAGATCAAGCAGCTTCAGCAGGGCCAAAGCATCGGGGATTTCCAGGCCTTTGCCACGTGAGGCCGTATGTCCCAGCACAAGCTGCAACCCCACGCAGAAGGCTGAGACGCAATGCACCGCCTTGCCGTCAGCATCCTTGCTGGCGCGAAGGGTCTTGCCATCAAAGGCAATATGCTGGCCGTTCTTGCCGTCCCTGCCAGCCAGCGCCATGGTGCCCAGCACTGCCGCCAGTTCTGCGCCATCGATCTTGCGCATCGTTTCGGTCAGGGTGGCATGGGCAGGCATCGTCCCGCGCATGAAGCCCAGTTCCTGGCATTGCAGCGTGGTGAACTTGCGGCCCATCCGGAACACCGCCATCAAATTCGGTCGCCCGCACAAATACCCCACCAGAATCAAAGCCAGCAGCGACCACAGCTGATATTCCTGTCCCTGTTTGCCCCGCGGATCGGGAACCTGCTCAAATAACATCTTTAGTTTCATCGGTCAGGCCCTCCTTTGGCCCAACCGTCTCGAATCACATCATGGTTAACAATTCGTTAATTGGCCGGTCGCATACCGTATGACTCTAGGGCATTAATGGAACTTTTCATATTATTAATCAAATGCTTGACCTTGATCAATGTATAGCCCTGTAACCCGATGATTAACCTTCACAACACCTAGAAAACTTCAGGGCTCTTCCAAGGTTTGCGGACTAGAGAGGGCATCTTCTGGCATTTGAAGGTTGGCGGAGACGGAGTCCGCCGAATTACTATTTTCTGCCGTTCGGCACAATTCGCCAATGTCTAGAATAA
>JANOTU010000199.1:0-2866 GCA_031416515.1 Hyphomicrobiales bacterium | reverse complement strand
CGCATATTGTCCTCCCACGAAGGGGGAGATGTCGCGCGAAGTGCGACGGAGGGGGCCTTGACCATGAAGGCCGGTGCTGGTTGCAAGGCCCCCTCCGTCATGCTTCGCATGACACCTCCCCCTCCGTGGGAGGATTGGTATCAAACCGTCAAATGCTTGCGCACCGCGTGATCATCAAGATTGTCGCCGCTGACGACGATGCGGCCGCGGTCGAGCACGATGAAGCTGTCGGCCAGCCGCTTGGCGAATTCGAAATACTGCTCAACCAGCACAAGGGCCATGCCGCCGCGGTCGCGCAGCAAGGCAATGACGCGCTCGATGTCCTTGATGATCGAGGGCTGGATGCCTTCGGTGGGTTCATCAAGCAGCAGCAGGCGCGGGCGCATGACGAGGGCGCGCGAGATCGCCAATTGCTGCTGCTGGCCGCCGGAGAGATCGCCGCCGCGCCGCTTCAGCATGTCTTTGAGCACGGGAAACAGCGTGAACACTTCATCGGGGATGTGGCGCAGCGCCCGGGGCAGGCAGGCGTAGCCGGTTTTGAGATTCTCCTCGACCGTGAGCAGCGGAAAAATCTCGCGGCCCTGCGGCACAATGGCGATGCCCGCGCGGGCGCGCTCTGGCGTGGAGAGCAGGGTGATATCGCGGCCATCAAACATGATTGAACCTGATTTGACGGGCTGCAGGCCAGCGATGGCGCGGAGCAGGCTGGTCTTGCCAACGCCGTTGCGGCCGAGCACGCAAGTAACCTGGCCCATGGCGGCATTCAGCGTCACCGCAGAGAGCGCGCGGCTGGCGCCGTAATAAAGATCAATGTTGGCAGCAGCGAGCATGCTCATCTCCCGAGATAGACTTCGATCACGCGGGTGTCATTCTGAATGGTTTCAAGGCTGCCCTCGGCCAGCACCGAGCCTTCATGCAGGACCGTGACCCGCACATTCAGGGCGCGCACAAAATCCATGTCATGCTCGACCACGACAACGGAATGGGTCTTGGCGATATCCACCAGCAGGCGGGCGGTTTTCTCGGTCTCGGCATCGGTCATGCCGGCCACCGGCTCATCGACCAGCAGCAACTCCGGCTCCTGCATCAGCAGCATGCCGATTTCCAGCCATTGCTTCTGCCCGTGTGAAAGCGCTCCTGCCAGCCTGGCATGGTCGGCACCAAGCCCGATGCGCTCCAGCGTGGCGATGATGCGGTCGCTTTCCCCCGATTTCAATTTCCATAGCAGCGAAGCAAAGGCGGAGCGGTTGCACTTCAGCGCCAGTTCCAGATTGTCCCAGACAGTGTGACTCTCAAACACCGTGGGCTTCTGGAATTTCCGCCCGATGCCCATATTGGCGATTGCCGCCTCATCATGCTTGGTGAGATCCGTATTGCGAAAGTTTACCCGCCCGGAGTGGGGCCTGGTCTTGCCGGTGATCACATCCATCATGGTGGTCTTGCCCGCGCCATTGGGACCAATGATGGCGCGCATTTCGCCAGAGCGGATATCAAGGCCCAGATTGTTGAGCGCCTTGAAGCCATCAAAGCTGACATTCACGTCTTCAAGAAAGAGGATGGTTTCCGCGGTCATTCGGCCGGCTCCAGAACAGGCGACGGAACTTTTTTGATCCGCCAGCCCGACATGGCGCCGGCGAGGCCTTTGGGCATGTAGAGGGTGACGAAAATGAACAGCCCGCCCAGCACAAACAGCCAGGCCTCGGGCAGCGCTCCCGTAAACCAGCTTTTTGCGGCATTGATGATGATGGCCCCGAGTGCGGCACCCCACAGCGTTCCGCGCCCGCCAAAGGCTGTCCAGATGACGACCTCAATGGAATTCTCCGGCGAGAATTCGCTGGGGTTGATGATGCCCACTTGCGGCACATAGAGGGCGCCGGCGATGCCCGCCATGATGGCGGAGACGGTGAAGATGAACAGCTTGTAGCGCTCCACCCGGTAGCCGAGAAAGCGCGCGCGCGATTCCGCATCGCGGACGGCGATGACCACGCGGCCGAATTTAGAGTTCACAATCATCCGGCAGATCAGGAAGCACAACCCCAGCGCCAGTGCTGAGAGAAAGAACAGGCCAGCGCGGGTGCCGTCTGCCTGAATGGAAAAGCCCAGGATCTCCTTGAAATCAGTGAGGCCGTTATTGCCGCCAAAGCCCATGTCATTGCGGAAAAACGCCAGCAGCAGGGCAAAGGTCATGGCCTGGGTGATGATCGAGAGATAAACCCCGGTGACACGGGCGCGAAAAGCAAACCAGCCGAAGATGAAGGCCAGCAGCCCTGGTGCCAGGACAATCATCAGAAGCGCGAACGGAAAGTGCTCCAAGCCCTGCCAATACCAGGGCAGTTCCTTCCAGTTGAGAAACACCATGATATCGGGGAGGTCGGGATTGCCGTTAACCCCGCGGGTGCCGATTTGCCGCATGAGGTACATGCCCATGGCATAGCCGCCCAGCGCGAAGAACGCGCCATGGCCGAGACTCAAGATGCCGCAATAGCCCCAGACAAGATCGACCGAGAGGGCCAGCAGCGCGTAGCAGAGATACTTCCCCGTCAGCGTCACAATATGATCCGGCACATGCAGGGCCGAGTCTGCGGGCAACAGGAGGTTGAGTATCGGCACCATGGCGGCAATCACCGCGAGGCAGGCCAGGAACAAGGCCCCACCGCGCCCGAGAAGCGGATTGATGGGAGCGGTCATGGAAATTCCTTTCCTTCCCCCCTTGCGGGGGCAAGTGGCGACGCGCCGAAGGCGCTGCGCCGGATGAGGGGGCGGTTGAGCGGGGCCCCCCGCCCCCCGGGCGCGCGGGTCCCGCCCCACAACCCGCGCGTCGCGCCCCCCTACCCCCCCAGGGGGGGCGGGGAGTTAGGTTGTGGTT
>JANOTU010000198.1:0-3636 GCA_031416515.1 Hyphomicrobiales bacterium | reverse complement strand
CCATTGCAAGGGCAATGGGCCCCTCCCTCTCCCAAATGAGAGGGAAAAAAGGAAACACGCCAGCTTGTATGCTGGTTGCGAAGATGTGTGCATACATTAGACCTCACCCTGAGGTGCGAGCCGTAGCTACGCCTCGAAGGGCCCGCGGTACAGGACCTGCAACCGTCCTTCGAGGCTCGCGAAGGCGCTCGCACCTCAGGATGAGGGGTGGGAGGACCCGGGAATTCTGACTTCGCCCTGCCACAACCAGTTCGCCAATTGGCAAGGCTGGCGGGCGCGTGATACGGTGGCTGCGGGCAGGTAGCGGATAGCATGACGGCGAAGGCGACGATGCGCGGTGGCTGGTGATGGCCAGCGCGCCAACCATCCATATCATTTGTTCCAATCAGGAGGGCAGTGGCAAGACGTTGCTGGCCAGGCTTGTCACTGACTATCTGCTGCTTGATGGGCGCGATCCATTTCTGTTTGATGCCGATTTTCCCAATGGGTCCTTGCGCTGGTTTTTTCCTGGCCGCACGGCTTTGGTGGATTTTTCGCAAAGCGCCCAGCGGGTGGAGCTTTTCCGCCGCATGCTGAACGCGCCGGGCCGTGACTATGTGATCGATCTGCCGACAACGGCGACGGGCGGGTTTTTCAGGGCCGCAGCCGAACAGCAGTTCAAGGCTGCGGCCCACGCTGTGGGCTTCAGGCTGGTGGCGCTGTTTGTACTGGGTGCGGGAGCTGACGCCATGACCTGGGCTGCAACGATTGAAGCCCAGGCCAGGCTTGATCTTGTGGTGCTGGCGCAAAACGCCATGGTCCGTGGCCCACGCGCCAACCCGCCGCGCCGTAATCACCTGGAAATGCCGCTGCTTGAACCGGCGCTGGTGGAGTTCATCGCCAACAAGCGCTTCTCATTCAGGCGCTTTATCCTTGGCGAGGATACAGCGGTGCCAGCACCACTGAAAGCCGGGCTCAATACCTTCCTCTTCCGCGTCATGACCGACCTGCACAATATCAGGCCAGAGCCTCACTGAATTGGCATGCAGCCGCCATTGCCGTCCGGCTCCTCGCCTTCACCGCACCGCTGCTTCTGCCGCTCAAACGTTGGCGTTTGCTGCTTCTCGAATGTCGGCAATTTGAGGCGGTTTCCGGGGCGCAGTGTCGGCAGTTCATCGTTGGGCTCCGGGTCAAACTGCGGCTCCTGCTGATTGCGGTCAGACACACAGCGCCCCTGTATCTTGCTGAAAACCTTCCCCCTGCCGCACGATTTCGGGCGCTCGAAGACCGGCTCGTCCGGCTCTTCTTTCTCAAGCCTGATGCAGCGGCCTTCCTTGGTCTTGACGAAGCCTCTCTTGCATGGCTTTTCCACGCGCGGCGGCGGATCGCAACGCTTGGTCCTGGTATTGTAGGTGAAGCCCCGCTGGCACTTCGGGTCCTGCGGAATACGCTCGCATTGCTGGGTCTGCGGATTGAGCCTGGTGCCATCACGACATTCTGGCTCGTCTTGCGGGATGCGCTCGCAACGCTCGGGATTCTGCTGGTTGCGGGTTTCACCCTGTCGGCAAGGCTCATAACACTGGCCGCGGATTTCCTCATGGCCCTTGGGGCATTCGGGCTGGCGGCAGCGGCCACGCAGGTCTGGATAGCTGCCATCCTCGCAGCGCGGCGGCACGCAGTAGCCATAGTCATTGCGCCTGGCTCCCGGCTCGCAGGTGGGAACGCACTGGTCGCGGTACGTTTCATAGCCCTGGTCGCATTTGTCCTCGGGCGGAATGCAGCGCGTGGGGTGATAGATATCGCGGGTATAGTTTGGCGGGCACAGCGGCAGGCACATCCAGGTGTAGTCATCGGGCCAGTCGCCGGGGGGCACACAGGCGCCGGTCAAGCGGTTGCGCTGCCAATTGGCCGGGCACTCGCGTGTATAATAGCTCTCGCACAGCCCGCGCTCGTTGAGATAGGTGCCGGGCAGGCAGATTGGCGAACATTGCCCGGTGACATGCGAATAGGTCATGCCCTCGGCGCAATTGGCGTTATCCGGGTCACGGTAAGGCAGGCATTCATCGGGATTGCGCAGATTGCGGTAGTATCCGTCCGGGCACTGCGGCAGCGGCACGGGCTCATAGCCTTCCGGGCAGCCATGATCACAAGGCGGTGAGCAAAAGCCGGGATTGCCGGGATAACGCTTCTGGCCGGGGGGGCAATCGGGCAGGCAATAATCGTCATAGACCGAGGAACCGGCGGGGCAGCGGGGCCCGGTATCGCAACTGCCGCACGAGCCGCAGCAGGCATTGTGCTCGACCTTGCAGGAGCCGGTTTCGTAGGTGCGCAAGCTCTCCGCCAGATCGCTCTGCTGCGCCTGGGAGGGGACAATCGCCCACACCGCAATGAGAATTGTCAGAACGGCAACCCAGAAATACGCAAATGCGCGGGCCGGGTTTTCGACG
Organism: Hyphomicrobiales bacterium; assembly: GCA_031416515.1. Lineage (GTDB taxonomy): Bacteria > Pseudomonadota > Alphaproteobacteria > Rhizobiales > Aestuariivirgaceae > Aestuariivirga. The sequence goes on along the minus strand of JANOTU010000198.1, from coordinate 1,210 downwards.
CTTGATCTTGAAATGGCCATGATAGTCCACCCAATCAAAAAGATCCCTCTAAGGATGAGCGTAACACAGTTTGGGGAAATTGGAAATACCCCTTCAGTCAGGGCGATTCAGGATGTGGGTCAGCCGCCGATTTCTTGTGCTGCCTTCTTCTTGTGGACCGCCAGCGCCATCAATTGCCGGTCGCGCCATATCTGGCGTTTTTGCAGATCGGCGGCCGGCACTTGGCTGCGCCGCGCGGCTTCGACCTCGTCCATCACCGGGCCGGTCCAGTCGACACGGCGCTGCATCTGGGGAAAGAGTTTCTCATAGATGCCCTGGTAGCGCTGCGCGTAATCACGCACGCCCGCTGGCGCATTGAGATCAATGGTCTCGAACGGGCCCATGAAGGACCAGCGCAAGGCGAGGCCGTCGCGGATGCCGATGTCCACATCCTCCACAGTCGCATAGCCATCGGCCACGAGGCGAAACGCCTCCTCCAGGAGCGCCCCCTGCATGCGGTTCATGATGAAGCCGTCAAGCTCGCGCTTCATGACCAGCGGCGCATGGCCAGCAGCCAGCAGAAAATCGCGCGCCCTGGCGATGGTCTCGGGCGCTGTCCAGGGAGCGGGCACCACTTCAGCGGCGGGAATAAGATAGGGCGGATTGAGCGGGTGGATCACCAGGCAGCGATGGCGGCCCTGCAACTCCGCCGTGAATTTCGAGGGCAGCAGCGCTGAGGTCGAACTGGCAATCACCGCATCTTCGGGCGACAACCGGTCAAGCATCTTGAAGACCTTGATCTTCACGTCCAGAACTTCAGGGGTGTTCTCCTGCACGTGAACCGCGCCCTCCAGGGCGCTTTCAACGGTCTGGTGCGGCGTGATCCGGCTGAGCACGTCAGCGCTCGCCTGCCCATGCAGAAGATCGTTGCGGTGCAGATCATCCAGCACGGCGCCAATATAGGCAAGGGCAGCGCTTGCCGCGCCCTCGGCCTGATCCCACAGGCCCACCCTATGGCCGGCGCGCGCAAAACTGATGGCCCAGGCCCTGCCAATGAAGCCGCTGCCGATGATTGCTGTTTTCTGCATGGGTCCCCTGACAAGAAAATCAGCGCTTGAGCACCACGCTGCGGATGAGACGGAAATAAAGCCAATAGGCCAAAAGCCGGGCCAACTTCAAGATCACCGCAAACCGGCCTGAAAACGCGGCCACGCTGCGGCGGGTGTGCGAA
>JANOTU010000197.1:0-4425 GCA_031416515.1 Hyphomicrobiales bacterium | reverse complement strand
CGCAAGCGCGGCAAGCTTCACGAGTTGAACCGGTTGCTGCGGGGTGCTGCCGACACCAGCTTCATGGTCATCGGTGGCAAGCTCCCCGAAAACGTGCGCTATGTGCTCACCCTTGATGCCGACACCAAACTCCCGCGCGATGCCGCGCGCCGTCTTGTGGGCAAGCTCGCCCACCCGCTCAATCGCCCGCAGTTTGATGAGAACTCAAGCCGGGTGGCGCAGGGCTACGCCATTTTGCAGCCGCGCGTCACACCTTCCTTGCCCCTTGACGGCGATGGCTCGAAATTCCAGTCTATCTTCTCGTCGCGCCGGGGTAGCGATCCTTACGCCTTCGCGGTCTCCGATGTGTATCAGGATCTCTTTGGCGAAGGCTCGTTCTCGGGCAAGGGCATTTACGACATCGATGCCTTCGAGGCCTCGCTCAAAGGCCGCATTCCTGAAAACACCATGCTCAGCCACGATCTATTTGAAGGCACCTTCGCGCGCGCGGGCCTGGTGAGCGACATCGAAGTGGTGGAGGATTACCCTGAGCGCTACGGCGTCGCAGCGGCGCGCCAGCATCGCTGGGTGCGCGGCGACTGGCAACTGTTGCCGTGGATTGTGAACTGGTCAGCGCTGCCGCCGCTTGGGCTGTGGAAGATGCTCGATAATCTCCGGCGTTCTCTGGTTCCCATCTTCACGCTGCTGGCTCTCATTGCGGGCTGGGCGCTCCTCTCCGGGCCGCTGGTCGCGGCGTGGACGGGCTTTGTGATTTTTGCGGCGTTTGTGCCAGCCTTTCTGCCGGTTTTTTCAGGCTCCACCTTGCGCCCCTCGCTCAATACCGCCGCCAGCCAGCTTCGCATTCTCGCCATTGATCTGGCCCAATCGCTGGCGCTCACTGCGGCCCAGCTTGCATTCCTCGGCCACCAGGCGGGCCTCATGGCCGACGCCGTCATCCGCACCTTGCACCGCTTGTACAGAAGCCAGCGCAACCTGCTGGAATGGACCACCGCCGCGCAGAGCCAATCGAGCCTGCGGCCCGGCCTCGTTGGCACCTATCGATTGATGGCGTGGAGCTTGGGCGCAGGCGCAGTGGCGCTGGCCATTGCGCTCGTCAGGTTTGATGCCGGTTCACTCGCCATCCTGCCGTTTGCGCTTGTGTGGCTTTTCGCGCCCGCCATTGCCTGGTGGATCAGCCAGCCGGAACTGGCCCCCGATGAACTTGCCGCCTCGCCCGCTGACCGCGCCGCCCTTCGTCTTGTCGCCAGGCGAACCTGGCGGTTTTTCGAAGTCTTTGTCACAGCCCCGGACAACATGCTGCCGCCCGATAATTTCCAGGAAGATCCAAAGCCCATTACCGCGCACCGCACCTCTCCCACCAATATCGGCCTCTATCTTTTGTCCGTGGCCAGTGCGCGCGAATTTGGCTGGATCAGTTTAGAGGGCGCCATAGCCAAGCTTGAAGCGACACTCGCCACAACTGCAAGCATGGAGAAATACAAGGGCCATCTGTTCAACTGGTATGATACGCAAACCCTTGCTCCCCTGGAGCCGCGCTACGTCTCAGCGGTGGATAGCGGCAATCTTGCGGGCCACCTCGTAGCGCTTGCCAATGCCTGCACCGAATGGTCGCGCAAGCCTGCAGCCAATTCAGCTTATCTTGCGGGGATTGAGGATGTTGCGGGCATACTTTCCGAAGAGCTTGTCGGCCTCGCCAGCGGTACCCGCCAGATCAGGAAGGAGACTGCCCATGTGGCGGCGCAGCTCGTTGGGTTCCGCGCCAGCATCGCCCGCGCCCGCGCTGCTCCTGAGCTTATGGCCGTGCGCCTCATTGAACTCGCCGTGCAGGCCAGCGCTATCCATGAGTCAGTCCGGCGCCTTGCTCCGGCTTGCGAGCCCTCACAGGGCGCGGCGATTTTGTATTGGGCTGGCGAACTGGCCCAAACTGTCGAGAACCAGTTCAAGGACGCTTCGCTGGATGCCGCAGCGCTTGCCGCCTTGGGCATCCGCCTGGAAAACATCAGCGCGGCCGCGCGCGGGCTGGCGCTGGGCATGGAGTTTGCTTTCCTGCTCAATCAGCAGCGCGGTCTCATGGCGATCGGCTACCGCGTCTCGGATGCGGTTTTGGACGAGAATTGCTATGACATGCTGGCCTCGGAAGCAGCCCTTGCCAGTTTCTTTGCCATTGCCAAGGGCGATCTCCGCGCCCGCCACTGGTTCCGGCTGTCGCGGCCCGTCACGGCATTGAACGGCGGCGCGGCATTGGTGTCGTGGTCAGGTTCGATGTTTGAATATTTGATGCCGGCTTTGGTGCTGCGCACGCCCACCGGCAGCCTGCTTGACCGCACCGCAAGGCTGGTGGTGCGCCGCCAGATCGAATATGGCAACGCCATCGGCACCCCCTGGGGCATTTCTGAATCGGCATTCGCCGCGCGCGATGTGCATTTCACCTATCAATACTCCAATTTTGGCGTACCCAGCCTCGGTCTCAAGCGTGGGCTGGCGGACAACGCGGTGATAGCGCCCTATGCCACCGGCCTTGCCGCCATGGTGGCGCCGCGGGCCGCCGCGCGCAATTTCATCAGTCTGCGGAACATTGGCGGGCGCGGGCTTTACGGATTTTATGAAGCGCTCGATTTCACGCCGTCGCGGCTGCGCAGCGGCGAAACCGTGACCGTGGTCAAGGCCTATTTCGCGCATCATCAGGGCATGACGCTGGTGGCCATTCTCAACGCCGTCAACAATGACTCGTTGCGCCGGAACTTCCATGAAGAACCCATGGTGCGCGCCACCGAACTGCTCCTCCAGGAGCGGGCGCCCCGGCAAGTGCCCATCAGATTGCTCAGCGCAGCCGCAGGTCCCGCCGCCCACATCACCCAGGCTCAGGCCGCAGCGCCGCCGCGTCATGCCGATCCGCAAACCAGCCTGATGCCCGTCACCCATCTTCTGTCCAACGGCCAATACAGCGTGATGATGACGGCAACCGGCACCGGCTACAGTTCATGGCGCGGCATCGCCATCAATCGCTGGCGTGAAGACCCGACATCCGACACCTGGGGCGCCTTCATGATCCTCCGCGATGTGGGCAATGGCTTCACCTGGTCGGCTGGCCATCTGCCGCGCTTAAGCGCGCCCGACACATGCTGGGCTGAATTCAGCGAAGAAAAGGCCGAACTGCACCGCATCGACGGCGTATTCAAGACAGAGCTCGAATGCCTGGTCTCGCCCGAAGACAATGCCGAAGCCCGCCATCTCAGCATTGTCAATTCCGGGAGGTCAGCCCGCATGGTCGATATCACCACCTATATGGAATTGGCGCTGGCTCCTTCCGAAGCCGACAATGCCCATCCGGCCTTCTCAAAGCTCTTTGTCAAAACCGAATACCTGCCCGAGCTTGAAACCCTGCTTGCCACCAGGCGCAGGCGCTCGCCCGCCGACCCGGAAATCTGGGTGGCGCAATTCATGCTGGTGAACGGCAAATCGCCCGAGGCGCTGCAATATGAAACATCGCGGGCAGGCTTTATCGGCAACGGCCACGACATGCTGTCGGCGGACGCTCTCGACAAGCCACTGGGAGCCACCACCGGATTTGTGCTGGACGCCGTCTTTGCGGCGCGCCGCCGCGTGAAGATCAAGTCTGGCGGAAAGGTCTCCTGCACCGTCTGGACCCTTGTCGCGGAAAGCCGCGAGGCCGTCCTCGATCTGGTTGACCGGCACCGGCAGAACGCCGCCTATGAGCGCGCCAGAATCCTGGCCTGGACGCAAGCCCGCATCCATCTCCGCCATCTCTCGGTTGATGCCGAGGATGCCAATGTGTTTCAGGCCCTGGCGGCGCATTTGATTTATGCCAGCGCCATCATGCGCCCGCCGCCGCAGATGTTGCTGGATTGTATCCGCGCCCAATCCATGCTGTGGCCACAGAGCATTTCGGGAACCAAGCCCATTCTTCTTGTGCGCATTGATTCCACTGAAGACATCGACGTGGCGCGCCAGCTTCTGCGCGCCCATGAATACTGGCAATCGAAGCGCCTGGCCGTTGATCTCGTGGTGCTCAATGACCGCCGCCATTCCTACATGCAGGACTTGCAGGCTGAGATTGAAGACCTGGCGCGTAAATCCCGGGGCAACGCGGCCCGCGATCCGGGTGCGCAAAACGCACAGGTCTATGCGCTGCGCGCAGATTTGCTGGATCTTGAAACCCTGGCCATGCTGCCAGCCATCGCCCGCGTGGTCATCACCGCGAGGCATGGCAGTCTTGCTTCGCATATGGCGAGGCTCCAGCTCTCCGGCCCGAAGCGCCTGGCTCAAAAAGCCCCAACACGCTCAACGCCGTTGTCGCCGCGCATCCTCATGTCGAAGGCCCTGCTGTTTGCCAACGGCTATGGCGGCTTCGATGCCAAGGCCAATGAATATGTAATCACCCATGATCCGCAAAATCCAACTCCA
>JANOTU010000196.1:0-3508 GCA_031416515.1 Hyphomicrobiales bacterium | reverse complement strand
CATGCCGCCTTCGGCTTGCGCCACGCGCTCAATGCGCGCGACCATGGCCTCTTGTTCTTCTGGCGTGAGGGCCGCCTGCCACAGGCTGGAAAAGCGCTGCAAGACCCGGTCTGAGTCTTCGGCATAAAGGGGGGCCCATTTGCTGAAGAGCAGGATATCTTCCGGGTCATCGGCGCCCACCGAGAGGATCAGCTCCTTGCGAATCACCTCTTCAACGCCGGGTGTGAGCGGGCCTTTTTCCTTGGCGATGGCCAGCATCATAACAACCGCTGCCGCCGCAGGATCATCAATCAAGTCCAGGGGTGAAACGTTCGGGTCGATTTTCACGCGGCGGGCCGCGTCTTTCTCGGAAACCGGCGGCACATAGCGCGCGCCGATCCGGTTCGACCAAAAATCAGCTATTTCTGCGGGGGGCTTGTCTGCGTCGCCGAAAAAACTCTGGCGTTTTACCTGAATATAAACAAGAACAATTGCAATAATTATAAGAACAGCAATTAATATTTCAAATACACCAATCATCACGGTGCCATCCTCGCTTCAGTTATTGTTAATTTGTTACGCTTTTTTCACTTAATACTCAAGGGGAGAGAATTAATATTGAGCTGAATGGTTGAATTTTGCAGGAGACATTCTCAAATCACCATCATCCAGCGCATTTTGTCGCAGTTAGCATATTCTTCGACGTCTGTCATGATGGCAATTTCATATGTTGTGACCTGTATCACAGTTCTGTTCATCCCCGGTTCAGCTAGACGAACCTAAAGCAGGAGCACGAAAGGATACTCACTTGACGCGCCACCTGTTTTTTACCGCTGTCTTTGCCCTTGCCGCAGTTTTTGCGGCGGGCGAAGCATCTGCGGCAATGAAGCCGATTTACCGGCAGGGGGCGCCCATCATTCTGAGAGCTCCCAGAATTATCGTGATCCCGCCGTCGCTGGCGCTGAACCGGGCGCTGGCGCTGCGTCCGGGCGGCAAGGCGCTTGGCGTCAGGCGCAAGGGAAACGACTATTTTGTCAAGCTGAGAGATGGTAATGAAATTGTGCAGGTGCAGGTGGATGGCACCACCGGCGAAGTGATCGAATAACCTGCGTAACCTTAATCAAGGCTTTTGACATGCGGCTTCTTGTCGTTGAGGATGATCCCGATTTGAACCGGCAACTGGTATCCGCCTTGCAGGAGGCGGGATATGTTGTCGACAGCGCCAAGGACGGCGAGGAGGGACATTATCTGGGCGACACCGAGCCTTATGACGCCGTGGTGCTGGATCTGGGCCTGCCGGTGCTCGACGGCGTCAGCGTTCTGGAAAAATGGCGGCGCGCGGGCAAGAAAATGCCGGTGCTGATCCTCACCGCGCGTGATCGCTGGAGCGACAAGGTGGCGGGCTTTGACGCGGGCGCTGATGACTATGTGGCCAAGCCCTTTCACATGGAAGAGATTTTGGCCAGGGTGCGCGCCCTGCTGCGCCGCGCTTCAGGCAACGCCACCAGCGAACTATCCTGTGGGCCTCTGCTGCTGGACACCAAGATCTCGCGCGTCACCGTCAACGGCACCGCCATCAAGCTCACCTCGCTGGAGTTCCGGCTGCTGTCCTATCTGATGCATCACAAGGGCAAGGTGATCTCGCGCACCGAACTCGTCGAGCATCTCTATGACCAGGATTTCGACCGCGACTCCAACACCATCGAGGTATTTGTCGGACGCTTGCGCAAGAAGCTGGGTGCGGACGTGCTGCACACCATTCGCGGCATGGGCTACTCCGTGTCCGAGCCGGATAATGCGGGCTAACTCACTTTCGCTTCGACTGATCCTGTCATCGGCCATTGTCAGCATTGTCATGCTGGCGGCGGCAGGGCTGCTGCTGGCCCAGCTTTTCAGCGCCGCCCTTGAGCGCAATTTCGATGCGCGGCTGCGCGCTGTGCTGGACGGGCTGCTCGCCAATGTCGACATCGGTGAAAGCGGCGCTCCAGTGCTGATCCAGCAATTGGCCGACACCCGATTCAGCCTGCCGCTGTCAGGCTGGTATTGGCAGGTTGAGCCGCCGCCGGACTCACAAGTTTCAGCGCTGGCCTCTGAATCGCTGCTGGAGCAGTTGCTGGTGACCACGCCCGCGCTTCTGGCCTCGCGCGACGAAAACGGCATTGCGAGTTTCTATCTCGACGACACGCAGAAAGGCGCAGCCAGGCCGGTCAGGCTCCGGGCGATCGAACAGGTGTTCACCTTGCCCGGAAGCGAACTTCCGTTCTCGTTTCTGGTGGCGGGAAATTTTGATGAGCTCCGCCAGGAAGTCCAGGCGTTTCGCAATACACTGTTCACGATACTCGCGCTGCTGGGGGCGGGCCTTCTGGCGGCTGTATTCGCGCAAGTGAAATTCGGCCTGGCGCCGTTGGTCAAGCTGGAGGAAAACCTGACAGGTATCCGTGAAGGCAGGGCTGATAGGCTGGACGGCAAGTTCCCTGCCGAAATCCAGCCCGTCGCCGATGAACTCAATCTCCTGATCCAGTCCAATTCTGAAATCATCGAGCGCGCGCGCACTCAAGTGGGAAATCTGGCCCATGCGCTGAAGACACCGCTCAGTGTGCTGATGAATGAGGCGGCGGCCCACAAGGGCGCGCTTTCAGACAAGGTGAGCGAGCAGGCGCTGGTGATGCGCGAACAGGTGAGCCTCTATCTCGACCGCGCAAGACGCGCGGCGCGGGCGCAAGGGCTGGGCGCGGTGACGGAGGTTCAGCCGGTGCTGGAAGCCCTCGGCCGCACCCTGGAGCGCATCAACCGCGACAAGGGGGTGGTGGTTTCGGTTGTGGTTGAACCCGGCCTCAAATTCCGCGGCGAGAAGCAGGATCTGGAGGAGATGGCGGGCAACCTCCTCGACAACGCCTGCAAATGGGCCACGGCCCAAGTGGAAGTGCGCGGCGTTTTGATCCGCGAGGCGACAGCAGACGGTAGGCACTGGCTGATGATCACCGTCGACGACGACGGCCCCGGCCTGCCAGCGGAAAAGCGCGCCGAAGCGCTGAAGCGCGGGCGGAGACTGGACGAATCAAAGCCAGGCTCTGGGCTGGGCCTGTCGATTGTGAGCGAGACAGCGGCCATGTATGGCGGCGGCGTGGTGCTCGATGACGCTGGCCTGGGCGGTTTGCGGATCAAGCTTAAATTGCCAGCAGCAGCTTGAGACCCGTCACTGCGCGCTGGCTTTTCTGGCGGGCCAGTCAAGGCTTAGTTCGCGGGCGAGGGCTTCGAGGCGGCGCTGCAGCGCTTCGTTGCGCTCCGGGCTGCGCGAGAGATTGCCGTTCTGGCGGATATCGAGATAACGCAGGGCGGTTTCGTTCTGATCGGTTGTCGTGGCCTCCTGCAGATAGACCTTGGCTTTTTCCGGCCCATCGACCAGGGCCGCGTCGCAATGCAGGCGGGCCAGCGCGCTGGTCAATTCGGCGGCACCGCTGACCTGCCAATAGTCCTTGAAAGCCAGCGCCAGTGTCTCATCGCTGGTCATGGCGCTCGCCGGGCGGGC
>JANOTU010000195.1:0-3113 GCA_031416515.1 Hyphomicrobiales bacterium | reverse complement strand
GTGTTTTGGGAGTACCGTGCCAGAGACACACCGATAGCTCGTCAGGCTCATAACCTGAAGGTCGTCAGTTCAAATCTGGCTCCCGCAACCAACAAGCCCCTGAAATCGTACCCCGATTTCGAGGGCTTTCTTTTTGGTTATTGCAATGCATATCCGCTGGGGCACAGCTGGGGCACACCAGAAAATAAAAATGCCAGTAGAATACGACGGCAAAAAAAAGTTGTGGAAACTCTCCATCCGTTTGCAAGCTACTTGAAGTTCAGAATGGCTGAGCGGCTCTGCTCTCGAAATTCTGCCCCGATTTGGTGTGATCGACCTGCCGCAGACGTCGGGCAGCATGCGGCTAAAGACGCAAAACCAAATGATGCTGTCACTTGATCGTCACACGGCACGTCTATAAATCTCGACATATGGAAAACGATGTCGCTATCGACTGTCTGTCTGCCCTCGCCCAACCCACGCGGCTTGAGGTGTTTCGCCTGCTGGTGAAGCAGGAGCCGGACGGACTTCCTGCGGGTGAGATTGCGCGCCGCATCAATGTGCCGCACAACACCATGTCCACCCATCTCAGCATCCTCACGCGCGCTGGGCTTGTCACAGTGGAGCGGCACAGCCGCAGCATGATCTACCGTGTCGAACTCAAAACCATCCGCACACTTGTGCTGTTCCTGTTGCGCGACTGCTGCAACGGACAACCTAAGCTTTGCGCGCCCCTGATTGAAGACCTAACTTCTTGCTGTGCAAAAGCTTCCAAATCCAGATCAACCAACGACGAGAGAACTTGAACATGCGTATCGGTATCAACGGCATGGGCCGTATTGGACGTTTGGCATTTCGTGCAGGTTTTGGTGCGGTAGAACGTGGGTTGGATGATCCACGCCGCGACAACCGTCTGGACATTGTACATGTGAACGAGATCAAGGGTGGGGCTGCGGCAACGGCGCATCTCCTGCAATTCGACACGGTACAGGGCCGCTGGCGGGCTGATACCAAGGCCGAAGGCGAGACTGAGATTTCAGTGGACGGAAAACAAATCGGCTTCTCGACGCATCCAACTGCCGCTGACATCCCTTGGGGAGATATGGGCGTGGATGTGGTGCTGGAATGCACCGGCAAGTTCATCAATCATGCCACGCTGGATGGCCATTTGAAGCGCGGTGCCAAGCGCGTGATCGTGGCGGCTCCGGTGAAAGAAGCGGATGTTCTCAACATAGTCGTCGGCATCAACCACCATCTCTACGATCCGACGAAGCACCCGATTGTAACGGCAGCGTCCTGCACCACTAATTGCCTCGCCCCCGTGGTGAAAGTGGTTCACGAGAACATCGGCATCCGCCACGGCCAGATCACCACCATCCATGATCCCACCAACACCAATGTAGTTGTCGATGCGCCCCATAAAGACCTGCGCCGCGCCCGCTCTGCCATGCTGTCGCTGCAACCGACGACAACAGGCAGCGCCACGGCCATCGCGCTGATCTATCCTGAACTCAAGGGCAAGCTGAATGGCCATGCTGTGCGAGCACCCGTGCTCAATGCATCGCTGACAGATTGTGTGTTTGAACTGACCCGCGAAACAACAGCCGAAGAAGTGAACGCGCTTTTCAAGCAAGCGGCGGAAGGCCCGCTGGCTGGTATCTTGGGTTATGAACCCTTGCCCCTCGTTTCAGCCGACTATGCCCGCGACACCCGTTCTTCCATCATCGATGCTCTTTCAACTTTGGTGACCGATGGCACCATGCTCAAGGTCTATGCTTGGTATGACAATGAGATGGGCTATGCCTGCCGCATGGTCGATCTTGCTTGCCACATGCAAAAGGTCGGCATCTGATGACCGCCGGCACGCGCAACTACGCCATCGTCACGGCGGCCTATTGGGGTTTCACCCTCACCGATGGCGCGCTGCGCATGCTGGTGCTGTTTCACTTCTTCAAGCTGGGCTACTCGCCTTTCACATTGTCATTCCTGTTCCTGCTCTATGAAGCAGCAGGCATTGCCGCCAACTTTGCAGGGGGATGGCTCGCCACGCGCTTTGGCATTACCCGCATGTTGATGGTGGGGCTGATGGCGCAGATCGCTGGGTTTCTTATACTCTCAGCGCTATCGCCGGAATGGACCGTCTTCATGTCAGTCGCCTGGGTGGTGGCAGCACAGGGCATTTGCGGTATCGCCAAGGATTTGACCAAAACAGCTTCCAAATCCGCCATCAAGGTTGCGGAGAAAGAGGCCCGCGCTGAAGATGCTGACGGGCGGCTGTTCCGCTGGGTGGCCTGGTTCACCGGTTCCAAGAATGCGATGAAGGGGCTCGGCTTCTTTCTCGGTGGTCTTCTCCTGCAAACGCTGGGTTTCCGTTACTCACTATGGCTCATGGCGGCACTCTTGCTGTTGGTATTGGCGGGTGTTTTTCTGTCCCTGCCCCGCGCCATGGGCAAGGCCAAGGCGAGTTCTTCGGCCAAGGAACTTTTCGGCAAGTCAAAGGGTGTGAACCTGCTCGCCGCCGCCCGCATTGCCTTGTTCGGTGCGCGTGATGTCTGGTTCGTCGTGGGCGTGCCGGTGTTTCTTTATGCCAATGGCTGGACTTTCACCATGGTTGGCGGCTTCATGGCGTTGTGGACAATCTTCTATGGCCTCATTCAGGCCGCAGCACCCGCCTTGGTGAAGCGCAGTGCAGATGGCCTTTCTGCCGAAGTTCCTGCGGCGCGGTTATGGTCAGCACTTCTCGCAGCCATACCTGCCGTCATCGTCGCAGCACTCGCGATTAATTTACCTGTCCGGCCCGACATCATCCTCGTCGTCGGCCTCTGCGTCTTCGGCGCGGCCTTTGCTGTCAACTCATCCGTCCACTCCTATCTCATCCTCGCCTATGCGGGATCCGAGAAGGCGGCTGAGGATGTGGGCTTCTACTATGCCGCCAACGCCGCCGGGCGCTTTGGTGGAACGCTGCTCTCAGGGCTTCTCTACCAGTGGGGCGGGCTAAACGCTTGCCTTGCAGGCTCTGCCATCATGCTGACGATTTGCTTTTTGGTCACGTTGCTCTTGCCAACACGGTCAAACTGATGCTGTCCGCTTCATCCCTACCTACTTGGGCCGATCGCTTAAACGCGCATTGCTTC
>JANOTU010000194.1:0-2571 GCA_031416515.1 Hyphomicrobiales bacterium | reverse complement strand
TGGCGGCGACATCAGGATCGAAAGCGCGGCGAAAAGCGGTACGCAAGTGCGCATCCGCATTCCGATAAGAGGGAGAGGGAATGATGGCGAGAGTGCTACTGGTCGAGGATGACAGCCGCGTCGCGAGTTTCATCAAACGCGGACTGGAAGCCGAAGGTCATGTCGTGGACGCGGCGGCGAATGCCGGCGATGCTTTCGGCCTATTTCAAGTTTCCGAGTATCCGCTCATCATCCTCGACCGGATGCTGCCTGATGGCGACGGCCTCGACGTCTGCCGGAGCATGCGGAAAGGCGGATATGTCGGCGCCATTCTGATGCTGACGGCGAAAGATGCGATAGAGGAGAGGGTAAACGGGCTGAAGGCGGGGGCAGACGACTATCTGGTGAAGCCATTTGCTTTCGACGAACTGATCGCTCGCGTCGATGCGCTCCTGCGGCGGGCTGAGAAGCAGTTGGCCGACTCTACGCTGCAAGTTGGAGATCTTGTTGTCGACCGCGGCAGCAAGCGGGCCCGGAGCGGCTCGCGCGAGATCAAGCTGACGGCCAAGGAATTTGCGCTGTTGACCTATCTCATGTCGAACGCCGGAGTGGTGCTTAGCCGCACGAGGCTGCTCAATAATGTCTGGGACATGAATCATGATCCTGGCACCAAGGTGGTCGATGTTTATGTAAGATATCTGCGCCGCAAGGTCGACGAAGCGGGCGAGGTGCCACTCATCCAGACCGTGCGCGGCTTTGGCTACTCGATAGAAGCGCCGGGTAATCACGCCCGGGACTAGGCGGCATGGCCCACCGGTATGGGCGCTTGGCTCCTGGCCAAAAAAACAAGGAGTGAGCTCGCTTCGGGGGCATGGGGAAGGCGATCTCCATCGGATTGACGAATGCCGCCGTGGTTGATTCCCAACGGCACTCACGGAACGACACTGACGCCTCCGCGTGGCGGGCCAAAATCTTTGATTGCAACTCAACTGCGAAACACCGGCGGAAACTTATCAAAACTCTCCGTTCTTGGCCCATCCGACTGCGGCGCGGGGGTGCTGCAATAAACTTCCGCCTGGGTGACCAAGCGGTCCACAAGCAGCGGCCACCCGAAATGCAGCTGCCGCAATGCCGATCCTGACGCGCGGCGCAGCAAGGCGACAACTATTTGCCAACGCAGCGCGTCATTGTTGTGCTGCATGCCGTTCGCGTCATCATAAGCGTCCAGAAACGCCTCGATACAAAAGTGCGTCATCGGCACGTCGTGCTGCATGGCCAACCCAATCGCGAGTTGATGGGCGATCAACGTGCCCAGGTCCTTGTGCGGATCGCCAGTACACCACGCACCCCACTCCCTGAGACCTACACGGAGGCCTCTTGGCCGGCATCGGTCATAGATGATGTCGTCTAGAGTCAGCGCGCCATGAATGGGGGCGCGACCGGCACCGCAGATCGTCGGCGGCGGATAGAGGTAGCGGATGAGCGCATTGATCCGGCCCTTCAGACCCGGCAGCGCAAGTGCGATCTCGCTCATATCACGTTCGAGTTTGGCCAGTTCGGCCGCCGGACTCCAGTCTTCGCCAGGCGCGGTGGGAAGGGAGTGCAGGCTGGCAAGCGCCATGCCGATTTCCTCAAACTGAAGCGGGCCGCAGCCAGCGATTAGGTGGACGAATGGCACCCCGGGGAGTTCGCCAGTTATAAGAGTATTGAGCTCCGGACTGTAACGGCGGTAGCGCGGCACAGAGAATTCCAGGGCGCCATGCTCCTCCCATGCGCTGATCTGCCGGTGATTGAGCGATGCAGCAGCCGCGGCGTGACTGTCGGTGACCGTCATGCGATATTGTTGCCGGTCCCTCGCATCTGACCAGGTAAAATCCGCCCTGCGGCTGGGGCAGGAATTGTCCAGATTGATGATTTTTCCCGGATCACTTGTGGCGGAAAGTCCCGCGCGCATCAGCAGCGATTGCAAGGTGCCAGGCAACAAGAGTTCACCCAATTCCGGCAAGTAGGGGTTGTCGGATAGCTTCCATCCGCACAGATTCCGATCTGCCAGTCGGAAGGCCGGCGACCATGCACCGCCGCCGCAGGCAGGACCTGCGCTGTGGGTGAAATCCTCCTCAATACCGCCGCTGCCCGCTGAAATTCTCATCAGGAATGCGAGGTCTCGTGGCGCCCCGCCAGGCTGGGATATCAAGTGGCTTACCCGCGCGACCAGGTGCGCCACTTTGAAGGGCCGATATTGAACATTGCTGATTGAGATTACCACCCTGTCGGCCGGCAAGTTCAATTCTTCGCAAAGGCTCTCCCTGAAGCCGCTGGTCCGAAGTGTATCGTCACGCACCCACTCCAGGGTCCGATACACTGGGTCGCCCTGATAACCTGCGTGACAACCACCCTCCGGAGCGCGGCTGGGCAGTGTCCGGAACCTCTGCGCGTGTTTGTTCATGGCAGTCCTCTCAATTCAAGATGGAGAAAGATCGCTGGATTGGCATCCTTCCTCTTGCGATCCGTAACCAGCAGGATCTCTGTGTCTGACAGTTGCGTCATGCCCTCGAAGTTGTCCATGAGCGGCGCGCTGGGCGACGCCTCGAG
>JANOTU010000193.1:0-6524 GCA_031416515.1 Hyphomicrobiales bacterium | reverse complement strand
GGCCGGCTCGTGGGCGATGAAGTGGGACGGCATCCTGGCCCAGCTCGACCGCCGCTATCGCGAGACCTCCTCCGAACGAGCGCGGCAACACTACGAGGCCTTCCTGCGCGCGATCGCGTGCTCGACCTGCGACGGGACGCGCCTCAGGCCCGAGTCGCGCGCAGTCGTCGTCGGCGGCAAGGGCGTGCACGAGGTGACGTCGATGACCGTCGGCCAGGCCTTCGCTTACATCGGCGGGCTGGCTCTGGGGGGCTTGGATATGTGGCTCAACCAATTATTTGGTTTTGGCCTCGGCACCTGGAAACACGGAGGCCCCGACCACGCCACCCTGAAACCCGCAGCCTCCAGCAAAGTCATCGCCTATCCCAAGCCAGACGGCGTCATCTCCTTTGACCGCCTCACCAACGTCGCCTTCTCCGCCACCCACCATGAGGAAGACCAGAAGGTCCACCTGACATTGAAGAACCCGGATATCCCCATCGCCGTCAATCTGCCGCAATGGGCCGAACCCGCCCAGCGCTACTGCCCCGCAGGCGTCTACGAAGTCGTCGCCGAAGACGGCAAACCCCCGCGCTTCCAGATCAACCACCAAAACTGCGTCCACTGCAAAACCTGCGACATCAAAGACCCCTCGCAAAACATCAACTGGGTCGTGCCGCAAGGCGGCGAGGGGCCGAATTATCCGAATATGTAGACCAATTATTTCCACGCTGAGAGAAAGAGCTCTCATCCGGCGCGACGCGCTGGATGAGGGCAACCGGCTGCCCAGCGCGGTATTTATTTTCCGGTTGCGAAGTCCGTGAAATAACCGCATTTTGCCGCGAAGGGTGGAGCGAGGGCGGCATGGTGCTGGCCAACCAACCTGAGGGCGAAAATGCGGATCAGATTGAAGTCATTGTTTGCATCAGGCGTGATCTTGGCCACAGTTGCGGCACCCCCGTGCCTGGCCAACGCGCGCCCAGGTGAACTTACCCTTTCCGGCAGCTACCTCGCCG
This sequence comes from Hyphomicrobiales bacterium, assembly GCA_031416515.1. Taxonomy (GTDB): domain Bacteria; phylum Pseudomonadota; class Alphaproteobacteria; order Rhizobiales; family Aestuariivirgaceae; genus Aestuariivirga. The sequence goes on along the minus strand of JANOTU010000193.1, from coordinate 5,529 downwards.
GGCGCACGGCGAGTAAGCTCCGTGACAATGATCTGGCATCGGATTATTTCACCCGGGCGCTCAGGGCCGATGCCGACAATCCGGTGCTGATCGAGCGTGTCTTCCTGCTGGAACTTTCCGAGGGGAACATCGAGGCGGCGGAAGAGTTTGCCACGCGGGCGCTGGGTTTCAACAGCCAGCAGCGCATGGCGCGCATTGTGCTGGGGCTGCGCGACTTCCGCAACCGCCTCTACGGCGAAGCGCGGCGCAACTTTGCAGCCGCGTCCTATACCCCGGTGGGCGAGCTCACCTCAGCACTGCTCACCGCCTGGTCGCATGCGGGACAGGGCAATCTGGCTGCGGCGCTCAAAGCGCTCGACAAGCTCGACGCCAATGAGAGCTTTGCCAATTTCAAATCATTCCACGCAGCGCTGATTGCCGATCATCTCGGCAATTCCCTCCGCGCTGAAGCTTCCTTCAAAAAGGCCCATGACAAGGCCGGAAATTCGCTGCGTGTCATCCAGGCCTACGGTAATTTTCTCAGCCGCAATGGCCGCATCGGCGAAGCCGAAACGCTTTATAACGCGTTTCTTGGCTCAGGTGACAACAATCCCCTGATTGTGGCAGCTCTTGCCGAAGCCCGGGCTGGCAAGGTGCCAGCACCCTTCATCGCCACACCGGGGGCAGGGGCTGCTGAATCGCTGTTCTCGCTCGCCACCGCCATGACCGATGAGCAAAGCATTGATGTGGGCCTGCTCTACAGCCAGCTTGCGCTGTCTTTCAACGCCGACCGCCCTGTGGTTCTCACCCTGCTTGGCGATATCTATGAGGATATCAAGCGCCCGTCGAAGGCCATCGAGGCCTATGCGCAGGTGCCGGAGACGTCACCGCTGCGCGCCAATGCGGACATGGAAATCGCCATCAATTTGCAGCGCCTGGAGCGCAAGGATGAGGCCCTGGCCAAGCTGCAAGCGGTCATCCTGCGGGAGCCCAAAAACTATGACGCGCTGGTCACGCTTGGCAACATTCACCGCAACAACGAAGATTTCGCCAAGGCGGCTGAGGCCTACACCAAAGCCATCGATCTTCTCGCGGCGCCAAAGGCCGAAAACTGGCGCGTGTTCTATTACAGCGGCATCTCGCACGAGCGCCTGAAAATCTGGGACAAGGCGGAAAAACTATTCCGCCGCGCGCTGGAGCTTTCGCCCGACGAAGCCATGGTACTGAACTATCTCGGCTACTCGATGGTCGAACAGAAAATCAATCTCCAGGAGGCCCTGGCAATGATCAAGAAGGCCGTCGATCTGAAGCCCAATGACGGCTACATTGTTGACAGCCTGGGCTGGGCCTATTTCCAGCTTGGCGATTATGAGCAGGCACTCATCAATTGCGAGCGCGCGGTGGAATTGCTGCCCGCGGATCCGGTGATCGGCGAGCATCTGGGCGATGTCTACTGGCGCGTGGACCGGAAGCTCGAAGCGCGCTTCCAGTGGCAGCACGCCAGGGACAACAAGCCCGAGCCTGCCGACCTCGCCCGCATTGAGGAAAAGCTGAAAAACGGCCTGCCCGAAGTGGCACCGGTGACGCCAGCGCTGAACGGTGCCACAGGGAACAACGGCTAGTTGGTTTTACCCGTCACGGAATTTGCCCCCGCCAAGATCAATCTGGCGCTGCATGTGCTGGGCCGTCGCGCTGACGGCTATCACGAGTTGGATTCAATCGTGGCCTTCGCTGATGTGGGCGATGAGCTGAGTTTCACGCCCGCCGCAGATTTCTCGCTTGCCGCCACCGGCCCCTTCGCCCATCTCCTGCCTGGGCCTGGAGACAACATCATAACGAAAGTCTGGCGCGCGCTCGGCGCGTCCCCCATGGCCATCTCGCTTGTCAAAAATCTCCCGGTCAGTGCCGGCATCGGCGGCGGTTCCGCCAACGCCGCCGCCACATGCCGCGCCTTCCAGCGCCTGACTGGTCGGAGCCCTGATATAGCCCTGTCTCTGGGAGCCGACATTCCTGTCTGCATCATCAGCCGGGCCGCCCGCATGCAAGGCATGGGCGAACGCGTGACACCGCTGGATGATTTTGCGCCGCTGCACGCCGTGCTGGCAAATCCAGGCATCGAACTGAACACCGCCGCCGTCTTCCGGAATCTGGCGCTGGCAAGCAATGAAACGTTTTGGCGCAACGACCTCACACCAGCCGCCGCCGCCCTGGCCCCTGAAATTGCAACGGTGCTCAACACTCTCCAATCCCAACCAGGCATCCGCGAAGCCCGCATGTCAGGCTCCGGCACCACCTGCTTCGGCATTTTCGACAATTCAAATGCCGCCAGAACCGCCGCCGCCGCAATGTCAACCGCCCATCCAAGTTGGTGGATCCGTCAAACAATGTTGCGTTGACAGGTTCACGGCAGGCGATGCAACTCGTTCAACTCAAGGGTTAGCCAACTCCGCCGCTGAATAGCATTTGATTTGCCGGAAGCTGGCGCAGTCCGGGCCGGTGCAGAGTTCGCCTGAGCCCAGGCGCTTTGTGTATGGTGCGGCTTCGCGCTGGAACAGCAAGGCGTGCTCGTAACCTTTGGCTTTGCAGAAATTATCCGCAGCCGGTTTGCCGCAGTCGTTTTCGCTGGTGAGGCAGGAATCAAGACGAAAGCCATCCACCGACGGCGCGAAGTAGCTGCGCACCCCTGCTTGCGCGGTAGTTGCGGTCAGAGCCAGAAGAAGGGTGGAGACGATTGGGATGAATTTCACGGGCGTTTCTTTCGGGGCGTAAGTGGTCGGAGCGGTCCTGGGAGGGGGGACAACCGGGAACCGCTCCGTCACGGCCACGCGCAAGGCGGGAGGGGGGAGGGCCTTGCGGGTGGGATCAAATATCAATGCAGCGGCTGATGTCGCAGGCTATAACCGCGATCTGGCGCCGCACTGGCCAGGCCTGGTTTTTGGTGATGACGGTCACATTGGTTTTGTGCCCAGCGAGAACGGGCGGGCTGACATTGCCGCTGCCGGCAAAAGCGCCCGCAGACAGGAACATGACGGTCAATGCTGCGGTGGCGGTCAGGGTCTTCATTTTTCTCTCCTCTCAAGAGAACATCCAGTGTTGAAGTCAATATGCGCCCCTCAAATGCAACCGGGGCTGAACGGTTCGTTCATCTGGGGTTTAGAATTGGTCTCCTGTAAAAAGGAAAAAGGCCCCGTTTTTTTCGGGGCCTTGAGTTTGGCGGCTTTTGCAGGGGATGGGGGGAAGCCGCCTTGGGGAATGGGTGGATTATTCGTCCGAGCAGTCCTCAACGGCGCATTCCTCAACTTCCACTGGGCCGTAGTAGGGAAAGTCCGGGGTCATGGCGATCACTGTCACGTTGTGGTTGGGCCGAAATGACTGCACTGCCGGTGTGATCGCCGCCACTGCCGTGGCTGCCGAGCCGATCACGACGAGAACGATGAATGTGTAACGGGTCATTGGAGAATCCAGTCCAAATTATCTGCGATGTTGAGAACCTTTTAGAGCAGCTTCTGTAGGTCGGCTGTAATGCAGGTCACAAACATCTCGTGGAGTGTAAAGAATTTTACAGAGATTTGGTTCCATCCCCAGCAAAAAAAGGCCCCGAACAGAGCCGGGGCCTTCAAGTTTCAGCCAGATATGCAGGGGATGGGGGGGGAATTCTGGCTGGTAGGCAAAAGATGGGAAGTGGAACGCGGGATTTCAAGCCTTGCGAGAGGGGGCTGGTTGAAGACTTTTGGCCCCGCGCTCCGTTTTACCAAGTGTCGCCACCCGGTAAATCAATCTGAATTATTCGTCCGAGCAATCCTCGACAGCGCATTCGTCAACAATCACCGGGCCGTAGAACGGAAAATCCTCGGTCATGTGGATGACGGTGACATTGGCGGGCTTCGCGGCCATGTTGGCGGGGGTGATCGCCGCCACGGCGGTGGCAGCGGTGGTGGCGACGGCGAGGATCAGAAAGGTGTAGCGGATCATTTTGGTTCCCTCTCGGTTGGTGTCTTGATGTTGAGAGGAGATTAGCCGGCCAATTTGGAACCCAGGCTGAACGGGCCGTTCATCTGGCGTTTATCTGGGCCAAATTTACTCCGGCCCGCGCGGCGGGCGTGCTGGGTATTTGAACTTCTTGGGCATGGGGAGCAGGCCTTCGCGCTACAGCTTCTTGCGCTCAAGCTTGCGGGCCGGCTGACGGCTTCGGCTCTTCGCGGGCTTTTCTGATCGAGGGTTTTTAGCAATGGTCCCGAAGCTTGAGCTTGCGGAAAATACCCTCACGCTGCATCTGTTTCTTCAGAACCTTCAGAACCAGCCCTGTCGAGGGGTCAAACGGTTGGTGTGGCCCATTTTCCGCCCCGCGCGGGCCTCTGCCTTGCCATAGAGGTGGATGGCGGTATGAGGGGCGGCGAAATCGGCGGCATCGGTGCCCAGCAAATTGGTCATCACCACATCGGAATGGCGTATGGGCGAACCCAGCGGCCAGCCGCAAATGGCGCGGATATGCTGCTCAAACTGCGACACCACGCAGGCATCCATGGTCCAGTGCCCGGAATTGTGCACCCGGGGTGCCATCTCGTTCACAACCAGGCCACCTGCGCCCACAAACAGCTCAATGCCGATGACGCCCACATAATCCAGCGCCGCGATGATGCGGCCCCCGATCCTGGCGGCTTCCTCAGCCACAACACGCGGGATGGCGGCGGGGACCGTCGAGGTATGCAGGATGTAATTGACGTGATTGTTTTCGGGAACATCATAGATGGCAATGGAGCCATCCCGCCCCCTTGCGGCGATCACGGAGATTTCCTTGTCAAACTCAACAAAACCTTCAAGGATGGCCGGAGCCCCGCCGATCTCGGCCCAGGCGGATGCTGCGGTCTTGTTGTTGTCGATCTTGGTTTGCCCCTTGCCGTCATAACCCATGCGCCGGGTCTTGAGGATGGCGGGACGACCGATTTGGGAGAGTGCTGTTTCGAGTTCTGTCAGGCTTGCGACGGCGGCGAAGGGTGCCACAGGAATGCCAAGACCGGCGATGAAGGTTTTTTCGTCCACCCGGTCCTGGGCGATTTTGAGGGCATGGGCACCGGGGGCGAGGCTCACGTGGGCTTCAAGATATGCCGCTGTCTCAGCTGGCACATTCTCGAATTCGTAAGTGACGATATCAACGAGATGGGCAAATCTCTCCAAAGCAGCGAGATCAGCATAGGCCGCGATAGTGTGGGCGCCAGCGACCTGAAATGCCGGACTGTCAGCTTCAGGCGCATAAATATGACATTTAAGCCCAAGCTTGGCCGCCGCCATGGCCAGCATCCGGCCAAGCTGCCCACCGCCAAGTATGCCGATAGTCGAGCCGGAGGGGAGGGGGGTCATCATCACAATTTTCCTCCCCCCGTTGCGGGGGAGGTGGCGCGTAGCGCCGGAGGGGGGCCTTGCCGCGAGTCCCGTGTTCTCCAGCCAGGCCCCCCTCCGGCTTGCTGCGCCTGTCACCACCCCCCCGGGGGGGGGGGGAGAGAAATGGTGGGTGTAGTGCTTCCAGGGGGGGGGTTTCAGCCACTGGCGCTG
>JANOTU010000192.1:0-10885 GCA_031416515.1 Hyphomicrobiales bacterium | reverse complement strand
CGGCAATTGTGGGATCGATCAGATCGCTACGCAGGGCTCGCAACCGCGCGAGAATTCGGTCCTCGTCGGCCCCGGCAAGGCGGCTGTAACCGACCACATCGGCAACAAGGATCGCGGCAAGCTTGCGAAATTCCTTCATCATACGCTCCCACCTGAGGCACCAACAGTCTATCACGAGTCTGTCGAAAAGCCATGTCAAAAGAAGGGGCATGGGGGGTTCAGACGGAGGATCGCCGAGTGTCATATCCCGCCCTGGACAATCCAAATCGGTACGATTAAGCCGCAGCCCGCGACCTGACATCGTGCCGCGCTCCGTCAAGTGGCCGATCACGAGACTCAAGAATTCGATTTGGTTGCTCGTGAGCACCTTGCCAAGCATGAAGGAGTCGAATGCCCGCTTTGCCGCCTCACGGTCAAGGCCAACGAGTGAACGCACAAACAGCCCGAAGCCACCTTCCTCGCGGACCTACTCTATCTCGGTTTGGGCTACCCCGGATTCTGCGAATATGCGTTCAAGTTCGGAAAAGTCGGTCGGCGTGAGCGGCTCGTTCCGTCGGAGTTTGAGCACCGCAATGTGATTTTCGTGGCCCTTCAGGAATTGCCAGTTTCGTCATCATGTCCGCAGCGATCAAAGAGGTATTCCTTCGCGCGCGATATTCCGCAGCAGCCGTGGATTGGCATGCGCCTCGGGATGCGCCCACTCTTCTTCCCAAACCGGAAGTGGCTGGATCAAAATGCCGGTTTCAAGCAGCACGTCATAGGCTATATCGGCCATTGCCAGTTTGGTGTCGGCGAATGGCATGGCGGGGCCGGCGAGGAACACCGCCACATCTGCATCGCTCGTCGCCCCATGGCCACGCCGCGCCCGGCTGCCAAACAGCATGGCGCGCGTCATGGGAAATCGGCCGGAAATCGCCTTGAGAAAAGCGCCGGTGGCAACGGAGGTATCGCGGTCAATGTCGCTCATCTCAGCCTTTCCATCCATCCGGGCTTTTGCACATCACCTCTTGGGGGCGCGGGCGCTCGCCCGCAAGTTATTTCAACGCGGCTGGACTTGGGGGCGTGACGCCCGCGCTCCCAGCAGCGAGATCATCTCCCATGGAGCTCCATCCGCAGCCCGGCAAGCATGGCCGTCGTTTACGTATATCCGTCTCATTCCAGACTCAAATCAGTCACTCGCGACGGCCAAAAAAACAGGGCAGCATCTCTGCTGCCCTCTTCATTGATATCAATTCGAATGGAATGTCACGCGGCGGCTTCGGCCGCCTCATTGGTCTCTGCGATGATGACCGGGCCGGAATCCTTGCCCTTTTCTGAAACATCGCGGTCGACGAATTCGATCACGGCCATGGGGGCCGAATCGCCGTGGCGGAAGCCTGCTTTCATGATGCGGATGTAGCCGCCCTGGCGGTCCTTGTAGCGCTGGCCCAGAATGTCGAAGAGCTTCTTCACCTGGGTCTCATCGCGCACCTGGCTCATGGCCTGACGCCGGGCATGAAGCCCGCCCCGCTTGGCGAGGCTGATCAGCTTTTCAACCACGGGACGCAAGTCCTTGGCCTTGGGCAGGGTTGTGACAATCTGCTCATGCTTGATCAATGCCGCCGCCATGTTGGCGAACATTGAGAGCCTGTGCGGCACCGAGCGGTTGAACCGGCGGCCTCTGAATCCATGACGCATGTTCTTGCTTCCCTAGTAATGAGCTTCAAATTTCTTGGCGAGTTCTTCGATGTTCTCTGGCGGCCAGTTGGTGACTTCCATGCCAAGATGCAGACCCATCTGGGCGAGAACTTCCTTGATCTCGTTGAGCGATTTTCGTCCAAAGTTCGGTGTGCGGAGCATCTCCGCCTCCGTCTTCTGGATGAGATCGCCGATATAGACAATATTATCGTTCTTGAGGCAATTGGCGGAACGAACCGAGAGCTCAAGCTCGTCAACCTTCTTGAGGAGGGCCGCGTTGAATTCAAGCTCAGGGCGGGCCTCTTCCGGCATGGCGCGCGACGGCTCGGCGAAGTTGATGAACACCGAGAGCTGATCCTGCAGGATTCGCGCAGAATAGGCGACGGCGTCTTCCGGCGACATCGATCCATCGGTTTCAACCGTCATGATCAGCTTGTCATAGTCAAGGATCTGGCCCTCACGGGTATTCTCGATCTTGAAGGAAACGCGCTTGACGGGCGAGAAAATCGAATCAACCGGGATCAGGCCAATGGGCGCGTCCTCGGGGCGGTTGCGCTCGGAAGCGACATAGCCCTTGCCGGTGGTGATGGTGAATTCCATACGGATTTCAGCGCCTTCGTCGAGCGTACAGATCACATGCTCGGGGTTGAGCACATGAATGTCGCCGGTTGCCTGAATGTCGCCGGCGCGGACAACGCCGGGGCCTTCCTTGCGAAGGGCCAAACGCTTCGGGCCTTCCGACTGCATCGAGAGCGCGATTTCCTTGATGTTGAGAACGATGTCGGTCACATCTTCGCGCACACCGGCAATTGACGAGAACTCATGCAAAACGCCGTCGATATGCACCGAGGTGACCGCTGCGCCCTGGAGTGACGACAAGAGAATGCGGCGCAGCGCGTTGCCGAGCGTGGTGCCAAAACCACGCTCCAGAGGTTCGGCGATGACAGTCGCAACCCGGCGGCGGTCCCGCCCCGGCTGCACTTCGATCTTGGTGGGGCGGATAAGCTCCTGCCAGTTTTTTTGATTGACCATGTCGTATTTTTCCCGTCAGAATCGAATTGGTAAAGTTGAGGCCTTAAACGCGGCGGCGCTTCGGCGGGCGGCAGCCATTGTGCGGGATCGGCGTCACATCACGGATGGATGTCACCTGAAGCCCGCAAGCCTGAAGGGCGCGCAACGCTGATTCGCGGCCAGAGCCGGGGCCGCAGACTTCAACCTCAACGGTGCGCATACCGTGCTCCATGGCGGCCTTGCCCACCTGCTCAGCAGCAACCTGCGCGGCATAAGGCGTAGACTTCCGCGAGCCCTTGAAACCGAGTTTTCCCGAAGAGGACCAGACAATGGTATTGCCTTGCACATCGGTGATGGTGATCATCGTGTTGTTGAACGACGAGTTCACATGAACAACGCCGGATGAGATGTTCTTGCGTTCTTTGCGGCGCGGGCGGGCAGCTTCTTTAGCCATGATGGGATGCCTTTACTTCTTCTTGCCAGCGATGGCTTTTGCGGGGCCCTTGCGGGTGCGGGCGTTGGTGTGGGTGCGCTGGCCGCGGACGGGGAGGCCCTTGCGGTGGCGCAGGCCCCGGTAGCAGCCGAGATCAACCAAGCGCTTGATGTTCATGGAAACTTCGCGGCGAAGATCGCCTTCCACGGTGTAATCCCGGTCGATGCACTCGCGGATGGCGAGGACTTCGGCGTCGGAAAGCTCATTCACACGCTTTGAATGGGCAATTTTCACCTTGTCACAGATTTCGACCGCGTTGACCGGGCCGATGCCATGAATATAGCGCAGCGAAATAACCACGCGCTTGTTTGTTGGAATATTGACACCTGCGATACGGGCCACGCCTGTTCTCCTAATTCTTCCAATGGCTTATGCCAATGGTTTTATGTTTTAATTCCAGCACCAAACGCTGCCCTCACAAAGGCACAAGGCCGCGCCTTCAGAGGTTCCCCTCCCAAAGCCAGCCTCTCAACGTCCGAATTTGGGTGGTCCTTAGTCTGGAATCGCTCGCGCGTCAACCAGCAAGACCCCTGATCGGCCGTCAAATCGCGTTCAGCACCCCTTCGATCTGGCGGGTCACTTTTGCAATGTCCGCCATGCCGTTGATCGTCTTCAGATTGCCGCGCACACCGTAGTAAGCAATGAGCGGGGCTGTCTGTTTGTTGTAAATCGCCAGACGGTCACGCACCGTCTTTTCATTGTCGTCAGCGCGGCGGATAAACTCGGTCGAGCCACACGCATCGCACACTCCAGCCGAAACCGGCTGTTCAAACTTGTCGTGATACCCCTTGCCGCATTTGGCGCAGGTGTACCGGCCAGCGATTCGCTGCACCAACGCCTCGTCATCGACCTTTATCTCAATCACGGCGTCGAGCTTGAGGCCCTTGGCCTTGAGCATTGCATCCAGCGCCTCGGCCTGCGCGCGGTTGCGCGGGAAGCCGTCGAGCGCAAAACCTTTTTTCACATCGGGCACCGAGAGGCGGTCAGCGATGATCGACACCACCACATCATCTGGCACCAATTCGCCACGGTCCATCACCGTCTTGGCCTTGAGGCCCGTATCTGTGCCTTGGGCTACAGCGGCGCGCAGCATGTCGCCGGTTGAAAGCTGCTTCATGCCGTGGCGCTCTTCGAGGAGCTTTGCTTGCGTGCCCTTGCCGGCACCGGGTGGCCCCAGAAGAATGACATTCATCGCTTCCCGCCGCGCAGCTTGGATTTCTTGATCAGGCCCTCATACTGCTGGGCCATCAGGTGCCCTTGCAATTGCGCCACCGTGTCCATGGTGACGCTGACTACGATAAGCAGCGAGGTGCCGCCGAAATAGAACGGAATGCCGGTGGAGCCGATGAGGATTTCCGGGAGAATACAAACCGCGCTGAGGTAGAGCGCGCCGACCACGGTAATGCGCGTCAGCACATAATCGATATATTCAGCCGTGCGCTCGCCGGGGCGGATTCCGGGAATGAAGCCGCCATATTTCTTGAGGTTGTCGGCTGTCTCTTTCGGGTTGAACATGATCGAGGTGTAAAAGAACGCGAAGAAAATGATCAACAGCACATAGAGGAACAGGAACAGTGGCTGGCCGTGGCCGAGCAAAGCTGTGAGCGTGTTGAGCCAATCCGGTCCCTGCCCCTTGCTGAAATTGGCGACCGTGATCGGCAGCAGCAACAGCGAAGACGCGAAGATGGGCGGAATGACGCCAGCGGTGTTGAGCTTCAGCGGCAAATGCGAGCTGTCGCCCTGATACATCTTGTTGCCAACCTGGCGCTTGGGATACTGGATCAGCAAGCGGCGCTGGGCGCGCTCAGCGAGAACGATGAAGGCCACAACGCCAATGGCCATGACAATGATGCCAAGGATCAGAAAAGTCGAAAGCTGGCCAGTGCGGCCCAGTTCCAGCATAGCGGCAATCCCAGAGGGCAGCCCCGCAACAATGCCTGCGAAAATAATCAGTGAAATGCCGTTGCCGATGCCGCGCGCGGTGATCTGCTCGCCCAGCCACATCAGGAACACCGTGCCCCCGGTCAACGTGATGACCGTGCTGATGCGGAAGAACATGCCGGGTTCAGTGACCAGGCCCGCCTGGCCCTCAAGGCCTGCGGCAATGCCGTAAGCCTGCAAGGCCGCGAGAATGACAGTGCCGTAGCGGGTGTATTGATTGATCTTCTTGCGGCCAGATTCTCCCTCCTTCTTGAGCGCTTCAAGATGGGGCGAGACCGAGGTCATCAACTGGATGATGATCGAGGCCGAAATATAAGGCATGATGTTGAGCGCGAAAATCGCCATGCGGCCCAAAGCGCCGCCAGCCAGGCCATTGACCCAGCCAAGAATGCCGGAGGTGTTCTGCTGGGCGAACTTGGCCAGTTCCACCGTGTCAATGCCGGGGATCGGAATATAGGTCCCCAACCTGTAGACAATGAGTGCGGCAAGCGTGAACCAGATCCGGTTCTTCAAGTCTGTGGACTTGGCGATGGCACCGAAGTTCAGATTGGCTGCAAGTTGTTCAGCGGCAGATGCCATTCGGTTTCCTCGCGTTCGTTTCCGGCCACCTTATGTGGGGCCGGACGATACCGCATTCAAGCTTACTTGGGTGTGGTGTGAACCACAGGGGGCGCCTTTTCGGGACGCATGATCTTGACCGTGCCGCCTGCCTTTTCAACAGCGGCAACAGCGGCCTTGGACGCATGCCAAACCTCGAAAACGAGTTTCGACGTGATCTCGCCCTTGGCCAGAAGACGCACTCCCTTGTAAGCCTTGGTGAGAACACCGCAGGCCACCAGCGACTCCTTGGTCACCATCACACTAGGATCGATCTTGCCGGCGTCAACGGCCACCTGGATGCGGGCGAGATTGACTTCGCTGTAATCCACCTGATTGGGCTTGTTGAAGCCGCGCTTGGGCAAGCGGCGATAGATCGGCATCTGGCCGCCTTCAAAGCCTGCCTTCGCACCACCCTTACGGGCGGTCTGGCCCTTGCCGCCGCGACCGGCGGTTTTGCCGAGGCCTGAACCAATGCCGCGGCCTACGCGCTTCTTGGGATGCTTGGCGCCGGGATTGTCGGCGATTTCATTGAGTCTCATGGGCGTTATTCCTTATTCAACCACGCGCACGAGATGCGCCACTTTGGCAATCATGCCGCGTGTGGCTGGCGTATCTTCCAGCGTTTTGGTGCGGTTCATCTTGTTGAGGCCAAGGCCGATCAGCGTTGCGCGCTGGTCAGCGGGGCGGCGCTGCGGGCTGGAGACCTGCTTCACGGTAACAGTTTTGTTGGCCATCTGCTAATTCCTTATTCCGCGACTGCCGGGGCAGCGCCCCGGCCGCGCATGACTTCTGCAACCTTCTTGCCGCGCCTTGAGGCGACGAGGCGCGGGCTCACCTGCTTCTTCATGGCGTCAAATGTAGCGCGCACCATGTTGTAAGGATTCGATGATCCCTTCGACTTGGCAACAACGTCGGCCACGCCCACGGCTTCAAACACAGCGCGCATCGGGCCGCCGGCGATGATGCCGGTGCCAGGAGGGGCTGAACGCAAGATCACCTTGCCAGCGCCCCAGCGCCCATCCATGTCATGATGCAGGGTGCGGCCTTCACGAAGGGGAATGCGAACCAAAGTGCGCTTCGCGGCTTCAGTGGCCTTGCGCACAGCTTCCGGCACTTCGCGCGCCTTGCCATGGCCAAAACCCACACGGCCCTTTTGGTCGCCGACGACGACGAGGGCCGCGAAGCCAAAGCGCTTGCCGCCCTTCACCACCTTGGCGACGCGGTTGATATGGACGAGCTTGTCGATGAACTCGCTGTCGCGCTCTTCGCGGTTGTCCTTGCGGTCCCGACTGCCGTGTTCTTTAGCCATTGTGCATTCGCCTCTTAAAAGTTCAACCCGCCCTCGCGGGCCGCATCAGCGAGCGCCTTGACGCGCCCGTGGTAAATATAACCGCCGCGATCAAACACGACGTCCTTGATCCCGGCTTTCACCGCGCGCTCGGCAATCATCTTGCCAATCGCCGCAGCGGCGGCCTTGTCGGTGCCCTTCTTCGCTGTCGTCTTGAAGGCTTCTTCAAGGCTCGATGCCGAAGCAAGCGTCACACCCTTGGCATCATCGATGACCTGGGCATAGATATTCTTGCTGGAGCGGAACACCGAAAGCCGGGGCCGCAGATTGCCGCGCGCAGCGAGGGTCTTGCGAACCCGGGCCTTGCGCTTCTGAATAGGAGATGTTTTCAAAACCATTGCGACCACCTGTTACTTCTTCTTGCCTTCCTTGCGGAAGATATACTCACCAGCGTATTTGACACCTTTGCCCTTGTAAGGCTCAGGGCCACGGAAATCGCGGATTTCAGCCGCAACCTGTCCCACCCGCTGCTTGTCGATGCCGGAGATCACGATTTCCGTGGGCTTCGGCGTCTTGATTTCGATGCCGGGCGGCACGTCGTAGTTCACATCATGGCTGTAGCCAAGATTGAGCTGCAACACCTTGCCCTGAAGGGCGGCGCGGTAGCCAACGCCGGTGATTTCGAGGTTCTTGGAAAAACCCTCGGTCACACCCTTGACCATGTTGGACACCAGCGTGCGCGACAGGCCCCAGCAGGAACGCGCCATCTTCGACTGATCGCGGGGATCAACCTTGATGCCGCCGTTTTCAAGCTTGGCCAGCACATGCTCAACCAGCACCATCTTGAGTTCACCCTTGGGGCCTTTCACGGAAAGGTCAGACCCCTGGAGATTGACGGTGACGCCAGCAGGAACGGGAACAGGTTTTTTACCGATGCGGGACATGATTGGGTTTCCTAGAACACGGTGCAGAGAACTTCGCCGCCGACGTTCTGCGTGCGCGCTTCTGCATCCGACATGACACCTTTCGGTGTCGACAAAATTGAAATGCCCAGACCATTATAGACGGTCGGCATGGTGGCAACCGAGGCATAGACCCGGCGGCCAGGCTTGGAGACGCGCTGCAATTCGCGGATCACCGGAGCACCATCGAAGTATTTAAGTTCGATCTCGATCTCGGCTTTCACGCTGCCCTGCTGCACACTGGCAAAGCCGCGGATGAAACCTTCGCTTTGCAGCACTTCCAGCACACGCTCGCGAAGCCTCGATGCCGGAACCGACACCTTGGACTTGCCGCGCTCTTGCGCGTTCCGGATGCGGGCGAGCATATCGCCGATCGGATCAGTCATACTCATTTCATTGCTCTCCTGAAGTCCGTATCTCTTACCAGCTCGATTTGGTCATGCCGGGGATAAGTCCCTGGTTGGCCATCTCGCGCAGCGCCAGACGCGACATCTTAACTTTCCTGTAATATGCCCGCGCGCGGCCCGTGATCTCGCAACGATTGCGGATCCGGCCGGGTGCGGAATTGCGCGGCATCTCAGCCATCTTGAGCTGGGCTGCGAAGCGCTCTTCTGCGGTCAAGGACTTGTTCAACGCAATCGCCTTGAGGCGGGAGCGCTTGCCGGCAAAACGCTTGACCAACGCCTTGCGGTTGTTGTTTTTCTCAATCGAACTGGTTTTTGCCATGTGATCTGCCTCTACGCCGCCAGCTTGCGGGTCGATTTGCGGAAGGGGAAATTGAAAGCCTCAAGCAGGGCCCTCGCCTCGTCATCGGTGCGCGCGGATGTGCAGACGATGATGTCCATGCCCCAGACGCGGTCGATCTTGTCATAATCAACTTCCGGGAAAATCAAATGTTCCTTGATGCCCATGGCGAAGTTGCCATTGCCGTCAAAGCTGCGGTCAGAAAGCCCGCGGAAATCGCGCACCCGAGGCAGCGCGATGGTGATGAGACGGTCGAGGAATTCATACATCCGCACCTTGCGAAGGGTAACCTTGCAGCCAATGGCCAGGTTCTCGCGGATCTTGAACTGCGCGATGGCCTTCCTTGACTTGGTGATCATGACCTTCTGGCCAGCGATCTTCTCAAGCTCGGAGGCGGCGACCGTCACCAGCTTTGAATCTTGCGTGGCTTCGCCAACACCCATGTTCAAGACAATCTTGGTGATCTTCGGCACCTGCATCACATTGGTGTAGCCAAACTGCGCGGTGAGCTTGGCTACGATCTCGGCGTCATACTGCTTGCGCAGACGCGGCACGTAATCCTTGGGCATGACTTCAGCGGGACCGCTGGGCTTTGCTTCATCCTTGGCCTTTGGCTTCTTGGCCTCGGCCTTCTTCGGCGCAGGCGCTGCTGCGGCGGTGTCGGCCTTCTTGGGGGCCTTCTTGTTCTTATCGTCAGCCATCGATCACTTCTCCCGAACGCCTGGCCACACGAACCTTCTTGCCATCGGCAAGGAACTTGTAGCCAACCCGTGTCGGCTTGCCGTCCTTGGGATCGCGCAAAGCCAGGTTTGATATCTGGATCGGCATTTCTTTTGAGATAATGCCGCCCTCTTGAGCCGGTGTCTGGCGCGTATGGCGCTTGGCCATATTGAGCCCGCGCACCACGGCCCGGTTTTCGTCAGGGATCATGCGAACGACTTCGCCCTGCTTGCCCTTGTCTTTTCCGGTGATGACAACAACCTTGTCACCCCGCCTGATCTTGAACTTCACAGCCATCAAAGCACCTCCGGTGCCAGAGAAATAATCTTCATTTGGTTCTTGGCGCGAAGCTCGCGCGGCACGGGCCCGAAAATGCGGGTGCCAACCGGCTCACCCTGCGCATTGATCAGCACAGCGGCGTTCTTGTCAAAACGGATGACCGAGCCATCAGCGCGGCGAATGTCCTTGGCGGTGCGAACCACGATCGCCTTCATGACCGTGCCCTTCTTGACGCGGCCACGCGGGATTGCTTCCTTGATCGACACCACAATGATGTCGCCAACGCTGGCATAGCGCCGCTTGGAACCGCCCAGCACCTTGATGCACTGGACTCGGCGGGCGCCGGAGTTATCCGCGACCTCGAGATTTGTTTCTTGCTGGATCATCTGATCACCTGTTTCTTATGCGCGGTCGGGGGCTACTTTTTCGAGCAGCATCCAGCGCTTCTGCTTCGAAATCGGCCTGGTTTCCTCGATGCGGACAATGTCGCCGGTCTTGGCGTCATTCTTCTCATCATGGGCATGATATTTCTTTGACAGGCGCACGGTCTTTTTCAAAACCGGGTGGCGCAAGCGACGCTCGACCTTGACCACAATGGTCTTGTCGTTCTTGTCGCTGGTGACGACGCCCTGAAGGATGCGTTTCGGCATCTGGTATCTCCTACTTCGCTTGCTGCGTGGCGACCGTCTTGAGACGGGCGATATCGCGGCGGATGGCGCGGACACGCGCTGTGTTTTCAATTTGGCCGGTGGCCTTCTGGAAGCGCAGGTTGAACTGCTCCTTCTTCAGCTTCAGGACTTCGTCCTTCACCTGATCCTTGGTCATGACCTTGACATCGCTGAATTTCATGGCTCAAGTCTCCTTATTCGCCAAGCCGCGCGACAAAGCGCGTCTTGATCGGCAGTTTGGCGGCGGCGAGGCGCAGAGCTTCCTCGGCGACGGCGCGGGGAATGCCATCTACCTCGAAAATCACCCGGCCCGGCTTCACCCGCGCTGCCCAATATTCTGTCGAACCCTTGCCGGAACCCATGCGGACTTCGGCTGGCTTTTTCGACACCGGCACATCCGGGAACACCCGGATCCACACACGCCCGGCGCGCTTCATGCCGCACGCCAGCGCCCGGCGGGCCGCTTCGATCTGGCGGGCGGTCAGGCGGTCAGGCTCGGTCG
>JANOTU010000191.1:0-1669 GCA_031416515.1 Hyphomicrobiales bacterium | reverse complement strand
GCGGTGACTTCAAAGGGTGAAAGTATCCCCACACCTTGGGTCACGCGGCGTGTTCCCAGATCACTGTCGGGCTGCAAATCGGTTGCTGGCACCCGCAGGATGGCGCGGTGGCCGGGGAGATCGACGGCGTTGGCGATCATGGTGGTGGCGGCGTCCGCACTGGCGCTTGCCGCCAGCACGGTGACAGCATCGGCGATGCCTAACAAAAACTGCGGCCACGCCAGCCGATGGTGGCGATGCCGCGCACCGGTAATGGGCTGGGGGCCAGCGGGATCAATGCAACGCTGGAGCGCACTTGCATCACAAAGTCAATCCAGAGAACAAGGCTTCCAGCAAATTAACTGACCGATAATGCCTGGTCCACATCGGTGGAAAAGCATGGCATGCATCCTTCCAACAAATTGGTGGATTGCATCCACACCTCAGCGTTCTCGTTGGTCACCCACTTGAATCGGTGACGCCGCAGATATCCGGCTGTCGCTCCAGCCCTCGCCCGCATCCGAAACATCCGCCTTCAGCAGAATGCGCGTCTTCGTCAGCAACTGCGCATGCCCCGCTTACCGAAGCGGGTCAAATCATTGAGCCGGTCGCGCTCGTCCGCCTCGAGCCTCACCACGTATTTCTTGACGGCAATCTCTTTTCCGGCCACGAATCACCTCCATCATTGATTTCGGGCGACAGAATCAAAAATTCCCGTCAAGATCAATGACGAAAACCACTAGTGCGGTCATAGGCCAAGCTTCTCCAGCAATGGTGGCCAGATATCGCGCCAAGGCTTGGCCTCCTCGAACGCCGCACAGGCCCTCAACACAGTTGGATCATCAAGATGGCGGCCAATGATCTGCAGGCCGATCGGGAGGCCGTCGACGCTGAAGCCAGCCGGGACCGAGGCCGCAGGTTGGCCAGTAAAATTAAGCGGAAAAGTGAAGGCCAACCATCTGAACGGGTGCACGATGCAGCCATCGATTTTTTCGGGGCCTTGCATATGGACAGGAAATGGAGGAACTGCGAGGGTAGGGGTGAGCAGAAGGTCATATTTCTGCATGAACCTCCACATCTTGTTCACGACCGCCTTGCGTGTCATGATGGCATTTGTGAAGTCTTCGGCGGTCCACGGTCGCTGGATGAAGTCGATCAGGTGTGGCGTCATTTGATCGCCATGCTTGGCGACCAGATCGCGCATCCCGCGCAAATCCGTCTCCATCGCCACAATGGCCCAGAATGCGCCGTAGGGATCCTCGAATCCCGGACTCGCCTCTTCAACCACGCAGCCGAGGTCGCGCTCGAAGACCTTGACGGCTTCGCCAACGACGCGGCGCACCTCCGGATCGACCTTTGCATATCCCCAATCGGCGCTGTAGGCGACGCGAAGGCCCTTGATTCCTCCAGTAAGACTTTTCATCCAGTCGAAGTCGGCGCACGGCAGGCTGTAACGGTCTCGCGAGTCCGGTCCGGAAATCACCGACAGCATCAAGGCACTGTCAGCGACGGTCCGGCTGAGAGGGCCGATATGTTCGAGGCTTTCCCAGCTCGAAACTCCCGGATAGCGCTCGTCCTTGGTGCCTGGATAAAGCGGCACGCGACCCATCGAAGCCTTGATGCCGACGAGGCCCGAATGCGCCGCCGGGATGCGGATAGAACCGCCGCCGTCGCTGCCAATGGCGAAGGG
>JANOTU010000190.1:0-1666 GCA_031416515.1 Hyphomicrobiales bacterium | reverse complement strand
CTTCAAGATCGCCGCAAACCGACCCGGAAAGGGGACGCTACCCTTTTTTTCCACAATTAAGGTTATACTCAGCCTAATTCAGAATCCGAAATTCTGACGGTTTTATGACGCGAAAATTATCTGTGACCGAATCACGCAAGGTCCCCCAGTTTTTCGGAACCTCCTCGATCAGAAAACCCAGCATTCTGGCCTTGAATTCGCCGAACGTTGCGTATGAGGCGTTGTGGGTGACAACGCGGTGCATGGCACCCCACAGCCGCTCGATCGGATTGAGGTGCGGGCTGTAAGCAGGAATAAAGTGCAATGTGATCCGGCTGCCGTTCTGCGCCAGCCATTCCCGCACAAGCTTGGCGTGATGATAGCGCGCGTTGTCGAGGAACACATGGATCATGACCATTAAGGGATATGCGATGAGAATCGCCTCGAGCAGCGATATGGTGCTCTCCGCATTGGCGGCCGGAACCTCCAGCATCTGTGTGGCGCCAGTCTCAAGATTGACGGCACCATGAATGTTCACGCGGTCACGTCCGCTGCTGGGGGCTATTGCAATGTTGTCGCCCTCAGGCACCCAGCAGCCCACCGCACGAGCCTGATGTGTGGGATGAACGGCGTCGACAAAGACCACCGCCTCATCGTTGCCAAGCCCGTTCAGCAAGTTCTCGTAATAATCAATGAATGTCTTCTGCTTCTCCGCATCAAGCTTCTTGGAAACCAAATCCGGCTTGCGATATTCAATCTTCAGACGGTGCAGCAATGCGAGAAGCCCTGGCTTGCTGTACTCAACATTATGCTTCTCAGCGATCCACGCCCCGATCATCCGGGTACTGCGCGGCAGGGTTACCTTGATCCAGTCATACAGCTCGGCCTCCGCAGCCTCGCTCAGATGGCTCTGGCTGCCCTGGTAATTGAAAACCCTCAAGCCCGCGATGCCGTGCTCGGTAAAGACACCCTGCCATGCGCGCACGGTGTCGTCGTCGACCAGCAAGACCTTGGCGACAGACTCGCAGTTCATGCCATCGTTCAACAAGACAACCGCATTGGCGCGCCGTCCCACCCGCATTTCACCCAGCCCTTGGCGGGCCAGCGCGCAAAGTTCGTCGCGTTCTTGATCAGTGAGGAAGCCGGGGCGAATCATGAAAAACACAAGAATCCATTTTTTTGATTCGGTAAAGCTTTATTTCCGGGAAATCACAGAGTCAGGGTATAGCTTCAAATTCCGATCATCTGGCCGCATAGCCAGAGCAGTTCAACCGGCGAGACTCTCTCATAAATCCGCCCAGTTTCTGTCCAACCACGGGTAGCCACCTCTGAGTTTATCGATCATCGGTGCCGTCCTGCTCCTCTAAAGAGACAGGCCTGTCCATCGCCGAAGTGTCGTTCCGCATTGTCGGGCTCTATCTAAAGCCATACCAGCAAACCGGCCCAGCGCAGCCTCATCAAGACCCGGCCTTACCAGCGCCCCGGCAACCTCCTTCGCCATGGCAGTCGCTCTTTCGCAAATCTCTCCGTCCCGCTGTCAAGACAGGCAGACGTAGTAAGGTATTAAAAGTGTTTGTTTTTAATGGGAATGCGCCGAACGAACTTAAATTCGGCGAGCGATCTCAAGACGATAGGAGCGGGCATGAAATGCCTGTATGCTGGCCGGGAACACAGGAGGCGTTGATGG
>JANOTU010000189.1:0-2065 GCA_031416515.1 Hyphomicrobiales bacterium | reverse complement strand
CGACCATGAGGCCCAACTCGGCCAGACCAGCGTGCAGGTTGTCGCGGCAGTTGTCGTGGTAGGCGGTGCAGCCCAGGAGTCCGTAGCGCTCGTTGTCGCATGGGGCGATCAGGGTGTCGTGGCGGCCCGGTGAAATATCTTCTGTGAGCGTCAGGATGGGGCGGCGGCGGTTGGTGACCATCTTGTCGCCGACGACGGGAAAAAGCCTCGGCCAGAAGGCGCGGCAATGCTCCATGCCCATGTATTCGCGCAAGTCCCCTGCGTTGAAGGCCCAGGTGTCCACCACCTGGTTGCCGTGGGTGTTGATGATCTTGATGGATTGGCCCTTGGCGAGGCGGACAGCCTTGCCGCGCCGGGCGGGAATGGTTTGCTTCATGTTATTCCTCTAATAGAATTTTGTTCTTGACAGCGTACGCTGGTTCGGCTATAAACGGCTATTCTCCACAATTGAAGGTATGGCTTGTGAGCGCAACGCCCTTGTTTATCAGGGGCATCGCTGAAGTCCAATTGGCGGTTTGCCTTGGCACAACGCAAGTCGACTTGAAATAGCGGTGATCCTGAGCTACATTGTGGCCCAGGGAGATTTTGATATGGCTGAAAATTCTGTCGTTCGCGCGCGCATTGACGAGAAAATCAAAGCTGAGGCCTCGGTTGTGCTGAATGCCATGGGGCTTACGGTGTCAGATGCGTTTCGCATGCTGCTGGTGCGTGTGGCACGCGAGAAGGCGCTGCCGTTTGAGCCACTTACGCCCAATGCCGAAACCATCGCGGCGATGAAAGCGGCGCGCCGGGGCGACATGGCGGGGGCCGGAACGCTGGATGATCTCATGAATGATCTTCATGCGGACGATTAGGTGGACGGCGAGCTTCAAGAAAGACCACAAACGGGAAGCGCGGGGACGGCGCCGCGCAACTCTGGACAGCGACCTTCGGCAGGCACTGCTTCTGCTGATGAACGATGATCCGCTGCCACCCAAATACCGTGACCATGCGCTGACTGGCGAGTGGAAGGAATTTCGGGATTGTCATGTGCGACCAGATTTGGTGCTCATCTACTGTAAATCCGGAGATGACCTGCTTGATCTCGTCCGGCTGGGATCACACAGCGAATTGGGCTTCTAAGCTCTCGACGGCCCTCATGCCGCGCTGCTAGAAGCGGCGCAAATCAAGGAACTTTGAACCCATGGACGAGAAGACCGTAAAGACCGACCGCTACCGCGATACCGTATTTCTGCCGAAGACCGCGTTTGGCATGAAGGCGGGGTTGCCGCAGAAGGAGCCGGAGCTTTTGGCGCGGTGGGAGGCGATGGGGCTTTATAAAAGGCTGCGGGCGGAGAGCAAGGGGCGGCCCAAGTATGTGCTGCATGACGGGCCGCCTTATGCCAATGGCAATGTGCATATCGGCACGGCGCTTAACAAGATTCTGAAAGACATCGTCACGCGCTCGCGGCAGATGGCGGGGTTTGACTCCAACTATGTGCCGGGCTGGGATTGTCATGGGCTGCCGATCGAGTGGAAGATCGAAGAGGAATACCGCTCACACGGCAAGAACAAGGACGAAGTGCCGATCAATGATTTTCGGAAAGAATGCCGGACCTTCGCCGCGCATTGGATTGACGTGCAGCGCCAGGAGTTCAAGCGGCTGGGAGTGACGGGGGATTGGGAGAACCCCTATCTCACCATGGATTTCAGGTCTGAAGCGCTGATCGCCAAGGAGTTGTTGAAGTTCGCGGAAAGCGGACAGCTTTACCGGGGATCGAAGCCGGTGATGTGGAGCGTGGTGGAAAAGACCGCGCTGGCAGAGGCGGAGATTGAGTATGCGGATATTGAGGTTGATACGATTTTTGTGAAGTTTCCGGTTGTTGGCTCCGATGCATCGGTGCTGATCTGGACGACGACGCCGTGGACCATTCCTGGAAATCGGGCGATCAGTTTTTCGCGCAAGATCAGTTACGGAACCTATGAGGTCACTGCGGCACCCGAAGGCAATTGGGCTGGGGTGGGAGAAAAGTTTGTCATTGCCGACAAGCTTGCTGCGGATGTGCTGAAGGCGGGCCGGGTTGAG